>JAEOUI010000351.1 GCA_016839425.1 Promethearchaeota archaeon | reverse complement strand
ATTCTCTAATCGATTCGAATTTAAACGAGAAACAATTAAATTGTGTAATTAAAAAGATATTAGAAAGTGTAGATCAGGACTAAAATCCAAATTCCTTAGATAAATGCCATTTAAGGACTTTTATCAATCTGGGTTAAATATGGTCATTTCATGCTAAAATCAAGTGATTCACCTTTCAAAATCATGCTATATCTTCTTAAATATCCTCTTAATTACCTTTTATATATTAAAGAAAAAAGAGAAAAAATGAGCTTCTATAAAGAAAATACTTCAATGAGATTATTGAAAAGTTTTATCTTCAAGAGACAAAACGAAATGACCAAAAAGAGCTATAAAAAATTTTTTCAAATAAGTAATTATAATACAATTAATTTAAGGCAAAGAGGGTATTTACATGGTTTCTAAGAAAAAATCATCTATTATTTTCGTCCTTTTAATTCTCTTCACGATGATTCTCACATCCAATGTCGCGATATCTCCTTGGTTAAAACATAATAATAGTAACGGAGTAGAATCTGAACATTTTCCTCCAAAAAGGTCGGGAACATTTAACGATATCGTAATCGACGATCTTCCAGGAAGCCCTAACAACTGGGAATGGGCCAAAGCTCAAGGAATCTGCACGGGGAACGGAACTCAAGAGCAGCCGTATCTCATTCAAGGACACATTTTTACATCCTCCGTCCAAGATAATCTCTTAATCAATAATTCCAATGCTCATGTGAGAATTCAAAACTGCACTTTTGATACCTTAATTTATCAAGCTGCTGGTCTTTATTTGGAGAATGTCTCAAATTGCATCGTATTCAACAATAGTTATACGAATAGTGCATTAGACACTCACAGCATTAAGGCAATAAATAGTAAGAATATTAATATCTCAAACAATAATCTCTTAAGTACAAATTCTTTGCCTAAAGTTGGAATATTGTCTCTTTGGTCGAACAATACGACTATTTTCAAAAATAATTTATCTAATTTCACATCTGGAACCATAATCTCATCAGAAAGCAATAATACAATTATTGCAGAAAATATAGTATGCAATAGCACTGCTTTTGCTATAGGAATTTCCCATTCTAACAATCAAACGGTAGTGGACAATAATTTGACTAATAATGTATGGGGTATTATGATTTATGGAGAATATGTTAAAGTCTACAGGAACATTGTAGTTGATAGCGAATCTACGGGCATATTTGTCCATGGTATTGGGCATAAAGTATCTGAGAATAGCATTATTAACAATACCGGGGTTGGTATCCGTGTTTATGGGAATTATACCAATATATCAAGAAATATTGTTAGCAACGGAAATTACGGAATAAATCTCACGCATGGCGAGCACAATATCGTGTTCAATAACAATATCAGTAGACATATTCATGGCATTAATCTATATCGAAACAATCACAGCAATTTAGTAGGAAATTTTCTATACGAGACGAATTATAGCATTAATCTCGAGGAAAGTAATAATAATTCCATCTCGGAAAACAAAATTAACCAAGATTTTATAACTTTAATAATAGAATGGGAAGAATCGTCAATTAAAAGAACTCAAAATGGCATATCAATAGAAAATAGCACCGACAATAGAATTAATGGAAATAACATAAGCCATACGGATTATGGTGCGGTAATAAAGCAAGGAAATCGAAATAACCTCTCTGAAAATATTTTCAATTCTAACTCGTTCGGGTTAATGCTTTCCAACAGCAATAGTAGCCACATATCAAATAATATCGTATTAGATAATCTCTTGATTGGCGTGAATGTTTCAAATGGCCATAATAATATTTTTTACAACAACCTTTTTGTTAATAACACATTACACGCTCTTGACGATAGCATCAATAACTTCTGGAACAATACATTCAAGGGAAATTATTGGGACGACTATTTAGGAACGAATAGAGGGGATGGTATTGGAAATACATCCTATGTTTTAGGCAATATTATTGATCAATTACCATTATGCAAGTTTTATTTTGGTACTCTTTTAGACAACCAAATTATTGGAACAATAGGTCCTCAAATTGATCTCATTATAGTTGATCCCACCATCAATTCAATCACTTACATGTTAATCAACACAACTAATAATGCCCATCTTACTACGAATTATACTTGGATTGGATACATTGATCAAGCCGTTTGGGATCAAATGGGAAACGGAACGATCGAGATCCGGTTTTTTATCAATAATACATTAGGACAATTCTCCGTATCGCAAATAGTCCTTCGCAAAGATATTTTCAGCCCGTCTATAACGGTGGAAAACCTTTTAGCGGGAGTCGTATTTAATTCTGTCGCACCAAACACGAATAATTTTACCGTCGTTATATCCGATCCGAGCGGAATCGATTTAATGCAATATATGTTAATTAATAGAACAAATATCGCTCATCACACTACCGAGCGCACCTGGAACGGGTATATTGAGCAATCCGTTTGGGATCAAATGGCAAATGGTTCAATAATTGTTCGTTTTATCGTCAACGACACAGTGGGAAATGAAAGGGTGTTCGAATTTATTTTGGAAAAAAACATAATAGGTGCCAGCAATCCTCAAAAAAAGGACGATTCTTTACTAATTTTAACTATCGTCTTAACAACAGCAGGTATCGTTGGTGGGGCAGGAGCTGCATCTGGTTATTTGATCTATAGTACAAAAAAAGCAACCAAGTTCGCAAGAAAATTAGCGCAAAGAAAATTAAAAAAGCTTAGGAAAAAGAGCTCATCAAAGGATAAATACAATAAGTTTAAGAAACCAACCAAATCGTCAAAGGAAATTTTACACGCTCTCAGTAATAAGGAAAAGTTGTTAGAACTGTTCGACGAAGACATTTCAATAAAAAGCATCTCTCACCCTTCAGATCATCCTCTAACCATCGTTTCTAAGGATTTTCTTACAGCATCCGATAAAATCGGCTTTACGGGGGGTGTCAAGGAGGATTTCGTCAGAGAAATGTTATCTTTTTCGCCGAAAGAAAGAGTACAAGTTGTAAACGATATTTTAAGCGAAAATGATGTCTCCGCAGTTACCACATGGAAAAAGCGAGAGAAAGCAGAAGACGTCCTAATTTACGAGGGTTTTGCGTTAGAATTAATCCAGGAATATGTGGAAAAACACAAGAGGTTCGATCCCGCAAGCATCGTGCCGTACCTTTCATCGCGCTTTTCCCGAGCATCCATTAACATAAACGAAAACGGGATTAAAAAGATAATGAGATCTCTCATCGAACAGAATATCGTTGTTGAGGGATCAATTTTAACAAGAAAAAATATTTTTAACAACAATAATAGATATCGGATCTATTCCAATATTCAAAAAAATCCCGGCACGCACTTGAGTAAGCTCGTGAAGAAAGTAAACATGAGCAGTGCCGTTGTGAGATGGCATCTTAGTGTTTTGGGAAGGTTTCAATTCGTTAGAGCAGAGAAGATTGGGAATCGCGTTGCCTACTATGATCAGAAAGGAGAGCATCGTGATACCGAGATGCTCCATTTTATTTCGCGCGAGAAATGCAAGAGAATCATCCAATACTTATTAGTAAACACCGAAGGATGCCAACTTACAAATATTTCCCAAGAATTAAGCATTCACTATAACACGACTAAAAAATACTTGGGCAAGCTCGAAAAATACGGTTTGATATCAACATTCAAAAAGAAATTTTTTCTTTTAAACGAGAAGAAATTTGAAGAGATAAACACTAGTTTAAAGGATTTTTTTCATATTGAGAATGAAGAAAGACTTGATTAGATTTTACTCAACAAAATTTAAGACTTCAAATTTTAATATCGACAAATCCTTAAAATAACGATTTTCGAATATTTCTTGATCCAATCCACATGTTTAAAAGTGAGATCGGATCATTTATCCCTTCCCATAAAAGCGAAATTTATATTTTTTCAATAATTACAATAGTTAGTATTGGTATGCACGAAAGTGTAAATACCAATCAAGAAAACAAGCATAGGTGAAAAATTGAAATGAGCTTTGGTATAAAGATTGACATGGACGCCTGCACGGGCTGTGGAACCTGTTACGAAGTATGCCCCTCCGAATGCTTTAACGAGCCAGAAGGCGGCAAGGTTAATGTGAACGAAGATAACCGAGACGAATGCGTGGGCTGTAGAGCGTGCGAGACTCAATGTCCTGAAGAAGCAATCGAGATCACGGAATAACCTTCTTCTCAAATTCAAAGACAAACAGTAATAATAATTAGCTTTTATTTTCTTCTTTTTTTAGGAATTCTTACCTAAAAAATAATTTGATTAGCTTTTAAATTGGAACATCTAAATAAATTGAAATTAATTTTAAAACTCAATACTAATCAAAATGAGTTTTTATCATAACTATTTTTTATATTATTGATAGGAAAAATCTAAGATTTAAATAGAATAAAAAAAAAAATTTAGTTTTTAATTGTTTTATTTCCGCTTTTTCTTGATTCTCCAGTTGAGGAATAATGTTACCCCTAAAAGTGCAATCACCATCACGATGGCAATATCGGGTGTCGCTGGTGCTGGCGGGATTTCGATATCAGGGTCCAACACAATTGTATCGAGAGTATATGTATTCACATCTCCATCACCATCTGTTATAGTTAAGGTAACAGTGTATGGACCTGTTGCTGCATAAGTATGAGACGGATTTCGCGTGTTGGATGTCGAACCATCTCCAAAATTCCATAGGAAGGTGTTAACCCCGTTACCCTCTACACCAGTAAAGGTAAAATAGTGGATAAAATAATTATTATCGTCTATATCCCATGTAAAACTCGCAACTGGCAATCTTTGGATGGTAAATTGAATGGCGTTTGATATCCTTCGCACTTTATGGAAATTAGAAGCGTCCGTTGCAACGATATCAACGGTATAAATTCCATCGATTTCTCCAAGTGCACTGTTAGGATCTCCATTAGGTTCCCAGATGAGTTCATATGTAGTACCCTCTACATTGGTCATTAGATATCCACAACTATCTCCGTTTTCGTTTTCTATATAACACCAAACAGAATTGATACCACTCTCGTCTTCAACATTGCAAGTAATTACTTGCGTGTCGCCATTTCCTAACTGTTCAAGAGAGATAGCGACATTAGAGACGCTTGGAGGCATCGCATCAACCCAGTCATCGCAATACGATGCATCCCCATCGCTGTCAGTGACCGTAAGCGTAATGTCAAAAATCCCATCACTTGTATAGGTGTGAGATGGATTTTTTTCCGTTGAGGTCGCACCGTCTCCAAAAGTCCAATAAAACGCATTAACGCCATTTCCCTCTTCTCCAGTAAAGGCAAGAAAAATTACAGGCATTCCCGCATTGGTTAGACCCATCGTCTTTGCAAAGCTTGCTATCGGCAAGCGTTCCACGGTAAAGGTAGCTGCATTAGTGATCACCTCTTGGTTCTGGGTCTGACTATTGTCCACGGCGATGATATCAATGGTGTACTCACCATCGGGATCGTTAACT
>JAEOUI010000350.1 GCA_016839425.1 Promethearchaeota archaeon | reverse complement strand
TGTTTAATCTCTGAGAGTAATTCTTTAAGAATTAATTTACGAGCTATTATGATTTTATCTAGACCGTTCAATATTTTTACCTTATAAAGAGGTAATTAACTCGTTTAATTTTTTCTCTTCAAGTAGTAACTGTCTAAGATCAATAGCATCATTTTCCGCTTCAGAATAGGTCCCGTTTTTCGCTTTTTCTAAAAATATTGAAGCATCAGTTTCATTCCATCGATCTAAGATATTTTGGATAATCTCCTTGATGTTTCTTAACTTATAACCAATAAGATCCTCTGCAACATCTTTATCAATGTAAACTTTCATATTTCACAGTAATTAAACTTTAATGCTGTTATTTAAATTTTGCTCAATTTTCTAATCATCAAATTACGATTAAAAATTACTCACCTCTTACAACAAACACCCGATTGCGCGCAATTAACGTCGCTAGTCATATAATATTTTTAAACTTTCGAATATGATTACACCATTTTAGTTTCTCATTTTCAACAAAATGATCTCATTCTCTATAAGGAAAATAATAATTTGTGTTTTTTCTCTTTCATTTTATTGTTATCAGTCATCATATTTTGTCTGTAAATCAGTCATCAAGTTTTGTCAATTTATGTCATTGATTTTGAGATTTTCTAACGATATGTTGTCCATATTATTTGGGTTTAAATAAAAAAAAAAAGAAGTTAAGATAAGATCTTATAGTTCTATTGTTTTTATAAGCACACCGTTTAGGTAGACCAGGAGGTTCTTCCCTGCGTTTGACTCTTGAACCACCACGGTCTTACCTGCCAGCTTATAATCAATAGTATAAGATTTTCCCTTATACATTATAAGTCCTGCGTGCGTAATTTTACGCTCTTTTCGCTGAATTGCTATTGGAATGTTATAAGCATGGCTAATGACGAGCTTTTCTTTATAGTATATCTCAATTTTATCTTCATATTCAATTACTTCGACTTTTATCCCAGAAAATCCTTGCGGTATACTGAATTTTTGTGCTTTATAATGGATTTCATTGAATTTACTAACTTTTCTCTGCTCTATTTCATAAAGCCAACGCTTCCAATTCACAGTGGCTTTGAGAGGGCGAAATATTCGATTTTCGGAATTAAAATATCTCGTTGAAGGGGGATTATTTCCCGGTAAACTACGATGAATCTTTTTAGTATTATACCAATCCACCCATTCTTTTAACATCTGATTTAGGTCCGATAAGGTACACCCTGGATCGTTTTTTACTTTAAACCGAGCTTCCCCTAAAAACATTTGTTTCACGGTTCCAAACCATCTTTCGAGCTTTCCCTTAGTTTCAGGATGATATGGTTTAGCAAAGATCGGTTTAATGCCTAAATTTTCCAAGAGTCGCGTATATTTCGTTCCTAATTCGCCTATTAGATTCCTAAATTGCGTTCCATTATCAGCCAGAATTTGATTCGGTCGGCCATATGCCATAATCGCATTTCTTATTACTTTTATGACGTTCATCCCCTTTTGATTTTTAAAATATTCTGCTGAAACGATAAATCTAGAATGGTCATCTAATAATGCAATTAGATAAACTTTCTCTAAGTGTCCAACGGTCTGAACACCAGCAATATCGATCTGCCAGAGATCGTTTGGTTTCGATCGTTCAAATTTAACATAGCCTACTCTTCGATTTCTCTTTTTATAAGTAAGTCCTTGGTTTCGAATATAACTTCTTATTGTTGATAGAGAAGGAGTATTGTTAGGAAAGCTCTTTTTCACCAATTCCATGATAGTTGGAGCAGTCCTCTGTGGTACTTCGGTCTTGAGTTTTTCAATGAAAGCGAAAACTTCAGGAGGATATTTACGCCTGTTCGAATGGTTCACTATGTTTGGGTGTTGATGAGTTGCTATTTCTTGGTTATCATTATATACCCATCGATATATTGTTCTCTCACATTTTCCATATCGAGATGCAAGATCTCTAATGGAACGGCCTTGGTTATAAAATAATTCCCGTGCTTCTTCACGTTCTTTTTGATTTTTTGTTTTTTTCATGATTATTACCTTTACCACTTTTTCGTTTGATTGTGGTTAGATTAATCATGGACAGATGGATTAATGAATAATAATATGATTTGGATTACATAGTCCAATATAAATCGTTTCACCATTAGTATAATCTCACTTTACTAATGTCACTCACATGACTGACGACAATACGTCAAGCGTCAAAAAATCACAAATAGAAAAGGGGGAAAAAATGGGGATTTTACTGACATTTTTCATGACTGACGACTTGTGGGCAGGACTTTATTAAGTGTCAGTTAATTACTGATTTTGTGACATTTTTTAATTACTGATCACA
>JAEOUI010000349.1 GCA_016839425.1 Promethearchaeota archaeon | reverse complement strand
ACGGATTATAACATTAATATCTATATCAGGATTGAACGAGAGATAAAATGCCTTTATAATATTTTTCCAGTGCAGGCTACAGGAAAAATTATCTCCTACGGAGTATACAAATTCGAAAACGAGGCACTTGAGTCGCGATATGTGACCCTCCAATCCGATGCAGAGTACGAGATTTATATCGCTCGGGTTTCGCCCATTTCCACTGCTTTTCCTGATAACCAAGTAAATTTTGTCTATTATATGACGGATATTGAACGCAATACGACTTTTGAACTGAATTGGGAACACCTTCCACTTGCACCGATTGACGAAGTTTCAAAATATAGTTTTGGAACTGCTAATGGGGGCCAATACGAGTATAATCTGAGCATTTATTATGAATATAATCCTGTAAACATTGCGTTCGCCATTGTTTACGATCACGATCTAAGCGATGAAATAGATGCTAATCAAACAGACGCCACGCCTACCAGCGGCTCGGGTCAAAACATCCTTGCGAGCCTTTCTCCAGAACACACAACAATTTTCGTAGGAATGTTTGGAATAGTGGTATTTGTTGCCGTTGTAATAGTTGTAAGAAGCAAAAAAAAAAAATCATCCATTCTTACTCAATTCTAGGAAGCAAAAATTTCTTTCCATCCATTTTTTTATTATTTTTAAGGATATTTATAGAATAATCTTATTTTGATAAAATCCCGATTCATTTCAAGAGGAGTATAGAATACATTCATAAATTTAACTTAATTTCTAAAAAACTTGTTTAAAAAAATTAAAAGTCTAAAAAAGAACAATTTAAAATAGAAAAAAAGAAAAAAATTAAAGAGTTGTTAGAAGTCGAGCATTTTCTTGCATTTCTACGATTTTTTTTGAAGACAAACCGGAAATTTTACTAGCAAGTTCATCGGGATTTACCGAAAGGAGAGATTCAATTGATGTAATTCCTTGTTCGGCAAGATTCTCAGCCGTACCTTTTCCGATGCCCTTTACATTAACCAAGGGAATTGTTGTTTGAATGGTCTCGGCGAGGCCTTGTTCTTCTGATTCCTCATAAAGCGTTTCTATTTCGAAACCCTCGATATCTTCTCCTTCAATTTCAGGAAAATCGCCTTGTTCGCTGTCAGACACACCCGCAGACGTGATGTAGAATTCACATTCTTCGGGCGGGAGATCTGGCGCATCAACGATAATTGCCTTGCGTTTTAAAGAATTATTTGACGAAAATCCTTTTGTCTTGAACATTACTCGAAAATGGCAACCGTGAGCCACAATATTTCCTCCTATAGCGTCGTCAGCTGTGAACATGCCCATCATTTTAGTTGTAACTTGATTCGTGAGTAAAATGGCGCAATTGTATGTTTCTGCTATTCTCGATAGTGCGTGGATCATGTTGTTAAGTACTTGTTGGCGTTTTGCAAGCATTCCAATTCCCATGTATTCGTTTCTCATTAAGGCCATCAAGCTATCAACCACAATGAGTCTCACAGCTCGAGACTTGCACAAATTCTCAGCTTTCTGAATCATTTGTGCTTGATGGTCGGAACTGTATATACGCGTATGGTATAATCGAGAAAGCACGGATTTAGGATCGAGACCAAACCGCTTGGCAATACGCACAATCTTGTCCTTTGAAAAGGTGTTTTCCGTATCGATATACGCAACGGCACAGTCCAAACCACCTTTAGAGAGAGGAAGTTGTGCGGAAATTGCTATTGTATGAGCAAGGTTCGTCTTACCTGATTTAAACGGACCAAAGACTTCCGTAAGCTTGCCAGTCTGGACACCACCACCAAGAATGCCATTTAAGGCTTGGGATCCCGTCGTGATGAACTCCACATGTTCGTTAATACTTTCTGCAGCTACGAATTCTGTCATTCCCAAGGCATTTCTCGCATTCCATATGAGTTTCTTTGCCGTTTTATCCCCCAATCCATCAATGTCAGCAATGATGTTCAGGGAAGACATTGCGAGCGCTTCAGCCGTGCTCACACCGCTTTCTTGGAGGAGCTTGATTTGGCGGGCGTTGATTCCTTTAATTTGGCTTAATTCTGACATTCGTGTTCTACCTTTGTAGTAATTTCATCTAATTTGTTAATAAATTGAATTTATACTCACAAGGTATTACCGAATTATTTAAAGGAAAAACCAAAAACCTATTTGATCTATATTTCCTATAAATTTGAAAATTAAAAAAAAAATTTAGAAATATTTTCCAAGAAAGATTTGTAAAAACTTCTTTCCTATTATTTTTGCTCCAAGTTTTACAAATTCTATCTTTCCAACTTCACCATTTTTGTAGCGTTCGTATACATGTCTAATTCTCTCAAAAGATCCACCTAACTTATTCATTAAGAATTCTTCGAGATTGTCGATGTTATCAATTACATTTTCAATTTTTTTTGAGTATTCTAAAATTAACTCGTTTGAGCTTTTTAGATCGTCACACTTGAGATTAATATCTTTTAACAAGTCCATTAATTTTTCTTCCCTTTCGCTCATCGCTTTAATTACTAATTTTGTTGTTTCTGCAGCAACACCTCGCATCCTGATGGATAAAGCTACATCTTGCTTGTCGTACTTACCTTCGGCGTATCCTTTCATTTGCCTGAAATCTGAAGAATCTAATTCAGGAACTTTATCAAGAATATAGAAATTATTAGTTGAAAGTATTTTAGAAAGTTCTTTTTCAACTATCTCTGGCTCCAAATCGCAATCAATTTCTATTTTCTTTTCATTCATAAAAGCTGTATTTTCTTCGAACTTGCTTTCCGATATAGGTTTTGGAACAAGCAAATTACATACATATGTTATTTCAAACGGTTCTATGGTTATGGTATGCATGGTTCCCTTGAAGTCCCTGAACGTTGCCACACTTTCAATTTGGTTTCCACAACAACTTTCAGTTGCCCCGAACTTAAAAGTGGGACTGATAAATGACCCCTTACTTAGATCCGATACCATAAAGAGTTTATCAGATTTTAAAATTAATCCAGGAGGTATTGAAGTAATGATTATTTGTATGTTTGATATCACATAATTTGATAAATTAGAAAGTTTTACCTTATAGTTGAAAATACTTTGATCTCCTTCAATAGTCCAGTCTCCACCCCTCAATATTTTTACATCTTTTACTTGGAATTCTCTGGAAATTTGTTCTATTTTTTCGACTTTCTTCGCCCCTGAGACTGCAGAAGTATCGACAAGTTCAGTTTGAATAGTTATGGGTGTCAATAACGAGTACAACTGTTTTTGATAGTTTTCAATAGCACCCCTTATGTTCTTTTCGTTCATTTCAATGTTTTCAATAATATTTGTCAGTTTATGCTTTCTGGCAATTTCACGAGCATTTCCAAAGATTTTCAACGCTTCTTTCATAGAGGATGTAGCTTTACTATACTCTTTTATGTTCACGAACGTATTCGCAGCCTCTACATGCTTCCTTCCCTCATCAAAAATTGTCTCAATCTTGATCTTCTGAATGTTTACTTTCATAGTATCGACTTGTTTTTCAATTTCTGGTACCAGCAATATATTGAAAAGTTTAGCTTCAGTTTTAGCATCCTCCAAGTTAGATATGGCATCTTTAAATAGCCTTATCGCTCTTTTATTATCACCACTTTTTCTTTCGGACATTGCCTCTTGCGCCAAATTATTTACTTTCTTCAAGAGTATTTCGTATTTTCTAATTGCTGTTGCAACTTGTTTTTCGGATGTTTTGATTTTATCGACTTTTGGAGGCTTTATTTTTGATGCTCTATGGTGTTCTCTTCTTCTGAAGGTAACCGCTCCAGTAAGTAGGATTATCACTCCAATAATAGCTATAATAATCGCGATTATCACAATTAAATCAAGACCAGAACCTGGAGGTGTGGTTCCACCCTCTGGTTCTGTAATTTCAAAGTAACTAGTTGTTTGGTCGAAAGTAGAAGGATCATTTACATCTTGAATGCGTATCTGATACCCATCACCGTAATTATCGAAGCTCGCATCGAGCGACCACGAATAGGAACCATCGTTAGGAGTGCTTGACGCTATGGTCTTATAATAGTTCCCCATATAATAAAGAGAAATGTTCACATTAGACACACTACCCGTGGAAGTCCAAGTTATCTCATGAACGGTTCCCGCTTGCCACGATGTACTCGAGCTAGGGCTCGTGACGGTAATGGAATCGATTTCTGGTGCCGTGATTTCGAAATATGGTGCACTTACATTAAAAGTAGAAGGATTACTGATGTCTTCGATCCTGATTTGATAAAAATCACCATAATTAGTGTAAGTATCCGAAAGCGTCCATGAATAAGATCCATTGTTTGGAGTGCTTGCTTTAATGGTGCTATGATAACTCCCTAAATAGTAAAGTTTAATAATTACATCAGAAATGAGTCCCGTTGATGACCATATAATCGTATGAGTGGAGCCTGCTTGCCAAGATGTTGAGCTTGTGGGCCCTATAACGGTAAGAGAGTCAGGAAGGGGCTCTATTTCGAAATTAGTATCGCTCATATCATAAGTAGAAGGATTACTGGTGTCTTCTATTTTGATTTGATAGTGATCACCGTAAATAGCGTAAATATCCGAAAGCGTCCATGAATAAGAACCATCGTTAGGAGTACTTGGTGTTATGGTCTCGTAATAGATCCCCTCGTAATAGAGAGAAATGTTCACATAATATATGCTACCCATAGAGGTCCAGGTTATCTCGTGAACGGTTCCCGCTTGCCACGAACTACTCCAAGTAGGGCTCGTGACGGTAAAGGAATCGGATTCTGGATCTAGCATGAATTTTACGAGAAACGCATCATAGGACCCTGCTCCAAAACTATCTGTGCTTCCAGCTACGAATACATTACCTTCAGCATCAATATCAAGGCCTAAATTTGCGCTTTTTTCCTCAAAACCTCCTTCGTAACCATCACCGCCCCATATCGTACTGTAAAGTTCACCGCCCGTACTTGGATCAAATGTCACAAGACATAGATCCGAAGGTCCTGCAGAGCCAAAGATCGTTGTTTTACCAGCCACACACAAATTCCCCTCTAAATCGAAGGCAATGATAGCTCCCTGATCTTCCCCTGGCCCCCCCCAAGTAACATTCCATGTTAAATCCCCATCGGAGTCAAATTTCAATAAGCATAAGTCATTACCACCATTTCCATAACTCGAAGTATAACCAATCGTATATATATTATTTGAATCGTCAATGCTCATTGCATTTAATCCTTCATCTTGCGAACCGCCCCAAATAGTAACCCAATCCAATACGCCTCCTGAGTCGAACTTTAAAAGGCAGGCGTCGTAACCATTATATTCATTGCTACTATTCGTCATCCCGCAAACATAGATATTTCCATATAAATCAAGCTTGACATCAATACCAACATCAATACCTATTGGCAAGGCATAATTAGCACCCCATGTTACATTCCACGATTCTTGACCATATTTATTGATCTTGCATAAATAAAGCTCAACAAATTCGATCGTTCCAAATGCTTTATATCCAGTTATGTATGTATTATTTAAAGAATCTACGGTGATTCCAAGGAAATGAACATAATGCTCGTAGTTTACATAAGACCATTCTGTAGCACCCGAAGAGTTCAATTTAAAGGCAAAGGGAAAATGAATTATTCTATTATTAATAGTATCGTTATAATACTGTGTTCCCGATACATATATATTATCATAAGCATCTACAAACACATCTGAACCATGAGAGGGAAAATATGTACCCAATGTCCTACTCCATTGCACGGTCCCTAGTGGATTGAATTTAACTACATAAGCACTATCTATTCCGGAACTATTAGTAGTTCCTACGATAACGGAATTGTTATTCGAATCCAAGCATAAACCAGAACCCCATTCGCCATACTCACTACCCCATGTAGTGTTCCAAACTTCCGAGAAATCCCCGTTGCTCGGTTTAACTTCATTTAAATCTTCGACTTCCTTTTTATTTACATCTTGAATTTCTATATTGATATTTATCAGAAGCGCAAACATCAATAAGGCACTTAATATAAATATCACTGTTTTTTTTTTACATGCTAACACGATTTCATCCCTCACAATTGACGTTTTTGTCGCCAATCTAGAGACAGTGTTTGAGTAAGTGCAATTACTTATTAAATTTTACTCATTTGTCCAATTATTTATTAATATTATAAAAATTTTATTAAATTGAGTCAAAATCAAAATAAAAATCGATCAAATAAAATTATTTCACGAAATAGAACACCCGACTCACGAATTATTTGTTGAAAAAGATTATTTTTCTTTAAGATTTTTTCCAACAATTTAAGAACTCTCAACTGAAATAATCTTGCTTCTGGAATATTCAATGTAAAGCTGCTTGCCGTGTGCACCAGAGCTATATCCACCATTTTCATCAACAGTTGGATCGGGGATGATTTTCCCTTTCCTCAGTACACCTTTAATGTATACTTCCTTATTTATCAGATCTGACGACCAAGAGGGTAGCCCCCTCATGTATACCACGGATCCTTCTGGCGTAACTAATACACCCATCGCTTTTGCGTCCTTGGCATGCCCTCTTAAAGTAACTTCCCTTCCTACAATACTATCTAACGACACGAGTTTTTAACTCAAAAAAATGAATTATTTTATTTTTTCTAGAATATTCGTTTAATTATAAAATGATTCCAAAAAAATGAATGTTTTACTTTAAAATTACTTGTAAAATTATTCAAAATATATTTCACTCAACAATAAGATTGAGTTAAATTAGTTCAAGTAAAAGTCCAGCATCGCCTATCCTATAATAATAATCTTTTTCAAAATCATTTGCTTTGCAAGTCATTAGAAAACGTTTTTTTGCACTCTTGTTATCGATTGCTAATTTTATATTAATGCAATCTATTCTATCGTAGAGCTTGTAAAAAAAAGGCCTTTCTTGGTTTAATTGAGGAACAAATGTAATTTCGTGTATAAGTACAAGTACAATCTTATTTCGTTGACAAGCCATAATGAGCGGTAGAAGTTGGTGTTCGAAAAATGTGTTCATTTTTTTTATGCTTGTTGAGACATCGTCACTATTTGAGACTTCATACCGCAGGTGATGAGATATATTATCGATTACAACGACTAAAATATCGGGTGGAAGGATGCTTGAGGGATCGGAGATTTTATTAAGAACGACTTGTTGTTCGATTAGGTCATGGCATGGATTAGATGATGGAAGAACAAAAATGCGTTTTAAAATCTCTTTTTTCTTAGGAGAAAAAGCATTATTTAATGCCTCGAACCGCTTTTTGGAAAAAGCTTCGCTTGCTTGAATCCAGATACAAGAAGGATCAACATCTTTTCCTTGTTCTTTACGAAATAAATTAACCAAAATTTGCATTGCCAATGTTGATTTTCCCGATCCCGAAGGCCCCGATATTGAAACGATTTTTCTTTTTTTCAACACATCTTTCAAAGGTTCAATAAAGGTCGTATTCATGAGAATCACGATTCATACCTCAAAGATTCGTAATATTTCGTTTTTGGCCTTTTCATGAAAATTGACATCTTTATTTTGGTCAACAGGGATATAAGAATTTGCATTTTTATTTTCTATTTCAGAACTATTGCTCAAAAACTTTGAAAGGACAAGAAAAGTTAAGACCTTGAAATTTTCGTCTTCTTCCACATATCCTCGCCCTCCAAATAAACCGCTACCTAAACTCCTCCTCATACGACCTCTGGACTTGTATAAAAAATAAATTCCACCAATAATTCCAAGAAATATCATTGCTCCGAGAGGATTTTGACGAAAAAAAACAATAAACACCAAACCAACTAATGCTATTATGTAAGCCTTCATTACCAGTGTGCCTCCTTTACACCTATTTGCTTCGCTTTTAGCGCCTTATGGGTTTTTTTATCCAATATATCAAGGTCCTGCCAATGGTTCCATTTCGGACGCCTAAATCGTAGCAAGGCACGCACGCCTTTGATGGTGTATTTTAATACATAATACACGATCCCAACCAGAAAGTAATACAAGAAATTAAAGAAGTTAAAAGAGTACACTATTGAAAGAACCACGACAATAGCAATAGACGCAGAAATCAGTAGAAGTTGATAAAGCGAATACGAAACATCTTCCTTGAAATACCGACCAATTAACCTGAAATCTTGATGTGACGGACTGGCCCCTAAGAGCACTGAGACGCACGCAAGGGCCGCTAACAAGTTGATTAAGTCTGGAAGCGCAGGCTGCAAGGCAATATCTAACAACACGAAAAATAACCAAGTAGAAACGAGAAGAGGTGCTAGAGAGACCACGAGTTGTTGAAGAAAACTTCGCTTTTCCTCTGGTCCTACAGCACCGTGAGGGGAGACTTCTCCAGTTCTCGGGCTCCTCCATTTAACCATAAATTGCTTGACTTTCAAACCGACCAAAAGCGAGGCAATGGCGTGAGATATCTCGTGAACGATCACTCCAACGAAAAAGAATGCCATTAGGATGGTTCTCAAGCGATCGGGCATTTTCAGGGAGAAAACGACGCTTGAAAGGATGCTTGACGCTATCAATACAATGACGAACCAAAAGGCATCTATAAACATTATGTTATGAATATTCAATCGAACATATTTAAAGGAAAAAATCGAAATCAATTCGCGTTTAATGATTTCTATAGCACACCTATTTTAAATAAACGCTTTTCTTATTATTATATGACATTATTAATGATTGATACAGATAAAGCTACAAGCATTCAAGAATTATCCAAAATTCCTGGTGTTGGAAAAAAAATAGCTGAAGACTTTTGGAAAGTAAACATTAAGTCCATAAGCGATTTAAAAACGAAAAATCCAGAGATATTATACGAAAAGATATGCGAATGT
>JAEOUI010000348.1 GCA_016839425.1 Promethearchaeota archaeon | reverse complement strand
GATCGGATTATCTAATAGAGGTAGAGGGCGATAATGGGTTAAGCGATTCAGTTGCGTATAAGGATTATTGGGGTAATAATTTCGATACTTACCTTCAAATGTTATATGAACGCCTACTTTTAATGAAATTACTATTATCCCAAAGGGGATTATTATTCGTGCATCTGGATTGGCACGCAAGCCATTATGTCAAAGCAATGCTGGATGAATTGTTTGAAAATCAATTCCTCAATAACATTGTATGGTATTACTATAATAAGTATTCCTCTGGAAAGAAAATACTTCCTCGAGCTCACGACGATATTTTGGTGTATTCAAAATCAAACAATTATACTTTCAACGAAATTCGAGAAGCTCGGAAAAAACCAAGGAAACAACTAAAAAGAACAAATGTAAATGGCGTTTTAAAGAATGTCAAGGACGAGCACGGTAAAACAATATACAGAATTGTCAAGGATAAGAAGATCGATGATGTTTGGAAGATCCCTTGCATGCAACCCGCCTCAAAGGAATGGACGGGATATCCTACTCAAAAGCATCACGATCTATTAGAAAGGATTATCAAATTAGGTAGCAATGAAGGTGATTTAGTAGCAGATTTTTTCTGTGGTTCAGGTACGACTCTATTCGCAGCCGAGAAGCTAAAAAGAAGATGGATCGGTTGTGATAACAATAAATATGCAATGCATGTTGTAATGAACAGATTAAACAGACTTCAGAGCAATGCCGAAGGAGACTTTTGTCCTTACGATTTATACACTAACTTGACTCTAGAAAATAAAAAAATACTAAAATCTGGTTTTTTTACCGAAGAATTTTCAATAAAGACGAAAAAGTAAATTTGAATCGAAAAAATCATACAATTAAAAAACTATTTGTTTAAAATTTAATTAACGACTATATAGAAAACATACACTCACAATATCTATATGGTCCTTAAAACTACTTTAAAAAGGATTAAAAACAGGTTATTTGAGCTGTTAAAGTTCAAAATAATTCAGTGTGCAATTTTAGTTAACTCGATTTATATTCTCGTATCCCTTGTTTTATTTTTTAACGGTGGAGATGTGGATTTTATGGTATATTACCAAGCTGGAAATAATTTTATTAACGATATTACCAACCTCTATAGATATCCTTACATCTTTCCCTTTCGCTACTTTCCACTTTCAGCTGTTTTATTCGTGCCATTCTCTTTCCTTCCATATGATACTTCTTATGTTTTATTTACTTTTATAAATCTCTTTCTAAATTTATTAACTTGCCTATTATTATATAAACTCTATAAGTTAATTGTAGACGACTGCTCTGAAAAAAATGAAAAACGCTTGCTTACTTTCATTTGTGTATATCTAATGAGCTTTCCTGTTGCTTCCAATTATGTCTTAGGTCAAATTAATTTATATGTATCCTTGATGATTTTTACTTCCTTATATGTATTTATCAAGTACGATTCAACAAAATCACACTTACTTGGAGGCATGTTGTTGGGGATGAGTGCCGTGATAAAACCGATTACCGTGTGCATGATTCCATTTTTAATACTTATCCATTATGATTTGTCTAATAAAAGGATCAATCTTCACTTTAAGAAGAGTGTTATTAGAATTTTTGGATTTTTGATTCCTTTAGCTCTTAATTTGATTGTTTTTTTTTTTTGTTCCGTCCTTACTTGAAGATTTTATAAACACTAATTTTACTAGCGAGTACGCTATTACTACGAATCCTTCATTTAGCATTACTAAGCTAATGACTAACTTTTTCTTATTGTACGATATGCCATTTAATCAGATAGTTATTTTTTTGAGTGTTTTAATAATCGTAGGATTTTTTACATTAGTAATTCATATTTTAAAAGTACCAAGCAAAAATGCGATTATTTATGGATATATACTTGGGATAATAGTAATGTTTCTTTCCTATTTTGATTCTTGGGATCATCACATTGTTGTATTCACACCCTTACTCTTATTAATTATGGTTGATCTACCAGAAAACTCTAAAATCACAAAATTTTATCTCAAACCGGGATTTTTTGCCCTATGTTTCTTAAACCTGATCGGATTTGGTGTTTGGTTCCTTACTCAAGATTATTTTCCCTTTAATTTCGTGAGCACACTATTTTTATGTTTGATATTGTTTGGAATCGGAAAGCAAGTCATATCGGAATATATTAATAATAAAAATATAAAAACTTGAAAATTATGAATTGTAATTACATCAAAATATTCAAGAATTTATTGAATCACAGGATATTCTGTATTTCCATCCTAATTAATTTTATTTATTTTATAATTGCTTGCGTACTCGTGTTCTTTGATGTTCAAAACGATTTTTCCATTTATTACAAAGCAGGTCAAGTTTTTATTCAGGATGTTTCGAACCTTTATGATCAATCTAATTATCTCATCGATGGAAGGCAGTGGGATTTTAGATACTTGCCCTTATCTGGTCTCTTATTTGTACCTTTTTCACTCTTAGATTCCAAAATATCATTTATTCTTTTTAATGTTTTAAATGTTATTTTAAATTATTTCATATGTATTTTTTTGTATAAGTTAATAGAATTACTTAGAGGCGAAGGACACGAGCTAGACGATAAAAGGATTGCTACTTATATTTCCATATACTTGATGAGTGCTCTCCACATATTTAATTATATTTTAGGACAGATCAATCTCATCGTCTCGATTTTAGTTTTATCCTCGCTTTTCTTAATGCTTAAAAAAGACGATTATAAAGGACAACTCTTAGGGGCGTTGATTTTGGGAGCGACCACGATCGTAAAACCAATTACTATCTTCATCCTTCCCTTTCTAATATTCATCAGGTTTAATAAAACTTCCAAGAGAATAGAAATCCGTTTTAAAGATTCGATTACGAGAATAATTGGGTTTATAATTCCTTTATTAATGAATATCATAATATTTTTAATCTTCCCGTCAACTTTTAACGGTTTTTTGGAAACAAATCTGTCGGGTACCAATCCTGTAGATATCAACTTTTCATTTAGTATTACCAAGCTTTTAATAAATTTCTTTTATGTGTATTTTGGATCTTTCGATCAATTCTTAATAATAATATTTGTGATATTGATTATCGGTATTTTAACATTTATATTTTTTATTTTGGGCAATCAAAAAAAAGAGTTTTTGATTTATGGATATATCTTTGGGTCTCTGCTTATGCTTTTATCATATTTTGATTCATGGAACCACCATCTATTAGTTTTTACTCCTTTATTGATCCTTGCCATATTTAATTTACCAAGAGAATCAAAAGTAACGAAGAATTACATAAAACCAGAGTTTTTCATTTTGAGTTTTCTTGATTTACCATTTTTGGGTCTTTGGTACCTTATCAAGGATTTCTTTCCCTTTAATTTTGCGTTTACAATCGTTTTAATCTTAATTTTTTGCGGAATTTGTATAAATTGCTATAATATCAATAAATTTGAAACTACAAACAAAATTGAACATGATTAAAAAATGGAAGTCGTACCTGCAATAGATATAAGCGATGGAAAGTGCGTCCGCTTGCATAAAGGCCTAAAAGGCACGGAAACAATCTATTATAAAGATCCTCTTGACGCTTTGGAATTCTGGCTTTCCAATGGAGCCAAGCGCTTACACTTCGTGGATTTAGACGGAGCTTGGGGATCCAATAGGAATGTTGAATTACTTCAAAGAATGTTAGAAGTCGCTTCTAATAAAGTAAAAGTACAGATTGGTGGTGGGATAAGAAGCTATGAAACTGCGATTGACCTTGTTGAAAAAGGAGCAGATCGTGTAATACTTGGAACCTTTGCCGTGAAAGAACCAAGCGTGATAAAAAGACTTTCGGAATCGATAGGATCAGAAAGAATTATTATTGCTTTAGATTATAAGCAAGGGAAGATCGCAACTCATGGGTGGGAGGAACAAACAAACCTCGATCCTTTTGCCTTTGGGAAAACGGTAGAAGATTTAGGAGCAGGTTACATACTCTTTTCTTCTGTTGAGGCAGACGGTGCTTTCACGGGACCTGACTTTCTAAATATAAAAAAAATGGTCGATTCAGTCACCATTCCAGTATATGCTGCTGGGGGTGTGAGAAACGAAAAAGATATTAAAGACCTTGCCAGAATTGGCGCCCATGGTGTTATAGTTGGAAAAGCCTTTTACGAGAGAAGAATACCTATTTCAATAATTAACGCCTCCTTCGACTAGTCAATAAAGATAAATAGAAAGAATCAAAATACTAAATATCAACAATCCATTTTTACTACTTACCATGGACCAATTTCTATACGACCTTCTCGTGTTCTTTGCGCCAGCGTTCTTATTAGGCATTCTTCATACAGCAATACCTTGCGAAGATAAAGCCATATTCTTTTTTTGGTCGTTTGGTATTTCAAAAACGCCAAAAAGGAGTCTTTTTATCTTAACTTTTTATGGATTTGGAGTAATATGCTCTAACATGATCATAGCAATAACGGGTATATTGATAACTCATTCTCCACGCTTAATAATTCCCGATTTTAGGTTAGATTCTTATTTATTTAGCTTTTTTGGAGCATTAACTTCCTTAATTGCTGCAATTGTTCTTTTCTTTGTCATTAACTATTCTAATTATACAGATAAGATCCATAACCGGTTTAAGGACGAAATTTCAAAGCTTAATTGGGAAAAAAATAGGACTCCGTTTCTATTTGGAATGCTCGTGGGGCTAGCACCTTGCGTTTTTGAATTCTTTATTTACGCAAATGTTATAACTTTGTCTTTATCTTACGATATATATATGGGCGTAATTTATGTGTTTTATTTTTGGTTAGGTACATTTACAGGATTATTTTTAATTGCTCTTGCAAAGATGGGAACATCGCAAATTTTTCATCCTAATAAAAAACAAAAGAAAACTATATTTATTCTCATGATTTTCATTATTATAGTTTTTAATATCGTCGTTTTAATTGCGAGTCTTTTTAGAATTAACATATATCCACCACTTAATGCTTAATGAATATTCATAAAATTAAAATATGAAGAAGAGAGGAATTTTTGCCATTTTTATATGACTTTAATAATTTTAATAATTTTAAAAAATAAATCACATAAGAATTGTACTACAAAAGTATTATAATTTGAATTTATATTATACTTATTAACAGATTAAAAAAACAAAATCGGGTTTGTGAGAACTAATACAATGAAGTGTCTATTTTGCGAATCGGAAAAGATTGACTTTACCTGCGAAAGATGTAAATCTAGTTTCTGCATTAACCACATTGCAACTACCGAGCAATGGGAATGTAAAAAACACGAATTAGTCATGAGCAAGGCGAAAGCGGTCGAACAAGGGTACAAATGTACAGTAGTTGAAAACAGCGTTTGTCCAGAATGCAAGGGACTGTTAAAACTCGAACGATTATCCTCAGGTCAGTATTATTTTGAATGCTTTGATCCAAAATGTGCTTGGAATTCATATTTGAAAACACCTGGTTTATTCTTCCCAACGAAGGAAAAACTCGTAAGAGAAGGACAAAGATATCAACTTCTCAGGGGTTTTAAAATGTGCGGTAGACGATTAAAAGAGAACGAGGGAAAGGATGTGTGTCCTAAGTGCTTTTTAGATTTGTTAAAAAGGAGTCCAGTTACGAACTTTGACACGATTAAAAGCTCGTTTAATATTCCTCCTCACGATTTTACCAAACTCATTGAAAAATATATTGAAGAGGAAAGAATTTACGGTATTATCGATCCCACGCATCAAATTTTTCATTACATATCTGATGATGTACGAGAAAAAATATTATCGAAGTTCCACGATGAAGGATTGATAAAAGTGAAAGACCTGGGGACAATGTTGGATATGAGCACCCAAATTACCCTTAAAGTCATTTACAAACTCATCCGAAAGTATCAAATAAAGGGATCTTTTTCCCAAGATAAGGATACTTATTACACCCAGAAATACATAACATCAACATTCATAAAAAAGATTAATGAGAAAGGAAGGGTTGGATTAAATTTTCTTGCAAGCGAGTTTAACATTCCAGAAGCTCAAGTTAAGTCGTTTTGCGTGAATTTAATGAGAACTAACGAGATTAGCGCCTTTTTTGCTGATAAAGGTAATGAAATAATCACAGCAAATTCGATCTCAAACGAAATAAAAGCGTATGCTAAAGAAAGTGGGATTTTTGAGCTTTCAAAGCTCGCTCGAAAACTTAAAATTGCTGTCGAGTTAGCGAGAAAAAGCCTTCATAATCTCATTAAAAACGGTTCAATAAAAGGAATCTTTACCCAAAGACGAGAATTTGCAACAGAAAAATATCTTCAAGAAAAAATCAAAGAACTTGCAAAAGCTTACCGGACCATGCCATTGAAGGAACTTTCTAATAGATTAGGAGTTACTGAAACGAGCATTGAAGAATTATTAGCTAAGCTCATTAGTAAGGGCGATATTGATGGATATATTGATATGCATAAAAGATTATTCGTTGCTTATGCGGTATCAGCTTATCGGCCCGAAGAGCTTCAAAATCTCCCAAAGGAAGAAAAAATCATTGTAAAGAAAGATGAAGGAGTAGAAGTAGTAAGAGAATACGATTTTATCGGAGGGCAATTACATTTCAAGGTTGTCGTGAGAAACAACGGAAATATGGCAATTCATAGCGTAAAAGTGATATTAGATGTCCCATCAAGCTACAAACTGAAAGAACCCCTCATTAACATTCCAGTGATCGAACCTGCAAACTCTCGAGGAGTTGATTTCTACTTGGAACCCCACGAATGTGGTATATCTTCCATTGGAGGGACCGTGATTTATAAAACTGCTAGGGGCGATTCTAAGACGATTCATGTAAGGAAAAAAGAAGTCCAAATTAAGTGTCCATTGGTCTGTACTTCCTTATCGACAATTGAAGATTGCCAGCTTTCGATTCAAACCTTACCAAACGATGCTAGAGCGTTTTTAATAGCAGATTTGGATCCGCGTCTTGCATTCCGTGCAGCCATTAGATCTCTTAAAAATTTTGAGACTTCGATGGTAACCAGCCATGAAACTGGGGAAATATCAAAATCTTACGAGGGAGAGGCGTGGTTTTGCTCGGAAGCAAAAGTCACGGGTGGTAGGATAATAACGAGAGTATATGTTTCTGAAGCTAATCAATCACTCGAAGTGAGGGTATGGTGTGCAAATCCTGGGCAACTCACGGGATTTTTAGCAAAAGTAATAGAACTCTTATTCGAACAAATTAACATCATAAGAAAAATACGATCTGACGAGAGAGAAAAAACTATTGATGTAATGGCAATTACACAAAACTTAGCTGAAATAAGCGATTATTGCATGCTTAGATGGAAGGCTCAAAACATTAGGAATAAATTGCACGACACTTTCGTACGCTTGAGAAAGATGATTGGAGATAACGATCCCGTACTTTCGAGAATGGAATTTTGGCTTTCTTCCCTTAATAAATACGAAAAGGACGAAAACATATCTGAAGAGGAGGCTGATAAGCTCGTTAACGATGTTGAGCAATTTAAGAATGTTCTTGCACGTTCGCTAAAAATATAATAACTTTTTTTTGTTTTTTACTATCAATCATTTTTATATTTATTAAACACATACTATGTTACATACACGAAAAATAAGAGGAATCGATAATGCCTGTTATCAGCATATCAATTAATGAGAGTCTGAAAAAGTTCATAAATAAGCTCGTTTCGAAAAATAAGTACGAAAATAAGTCTAAATTAATACGGGACGCACTCTTGCGGTTAATGACAACTATGGACGCTTCTAATCCCTTATCAGATTCGTCAACCATTTCATACGATGTTGACCATAAAATCTTGGGAAATTCGATAGTCGTGATTCCAAATGATCCTCAAATAAAAAGAAAACTTAATAAGATCGAAATGGATTACAACGAGCAAATTATCAGCAAGAATCTACATTTTTACAAAGATGGTCAAGTGATTTTCTATTTCTTTGAAGGCACCGTCCAAGAGTTCCAAAAAATGGTCGTGGAGATTAATTCTATAAAAGAAGTAAAGAACTTCAGATACCTAATCATAAATTAAAAAAACACTTCAAAATTTTCAGCTATTATCATTAAATTTTAATTAAGTTATAGCACTTCGAAGCAAGAGACAAGTTTAATAAAGGATCTTTCAATTTATATTTTAAAAAATATACCTAAACAGTTTTTAAAGATGGGAAAACAGAAGTATGGAAAAGGAGCTCAATATAGTAAAAAAAGTGGCTCAGGAGATTCGAAGTCAGGTGGCGCTCCATTAAAAGGAGGAAAGATAAAAGCAAGTCATATTTTAGTCAATAAACTCAGTAAGGCTCAAGAAATTTACGAAGACCTTCAAGCAGGAGAGAATTTTCAAGAATTAGCGAAAAAGTTTTCTGAATGTTCCAGCAAGAACAAAGGAGGGAACCTTGGCGAATTTCCAAAGGGAAAGATGGTTGCAGAATTTTGGAACGCTTGTACTAAATTACAAATTGGTGAAATATCCAAACCTGTCAAAACTCAATTTGGCTACCACATAATTAGACGCACTGGATAGAGAAAAAAAAGATAGCCCATAGCGGATTCGAACCGCTGTCTCGGGATTCAGAGTCCCAAATGCTTGACCACTACACTAATGGGCTATATTATCATTATATATTATTTAGAAAAGGATGACATTTTAAAAAAATTTTCCTTATTAAACTTCAATGTTTTTTGATATTGAGAAATTTTATTAAATACATAGAAATAATATCGTTAAGAACATTCCAACAAACCCAATACTAATAATTGATGCAATAACAGATAACCACGAAAACAAAAAATTTTTGTAAGGCATTATTTTAAAATCAACTGCGTCTTGAGGACAAAGCTCAGCACAACAATAGCACGTTATACATCTACCTTTCTTCCATTTAGGAAGACTTAATCCTTTTCCAAGAGTCTTTGGTGGATTTATTGCATTTACAGGACAATTTTGCCAGCAGGTTCCACACAGAATACATTTATCCATTTTAAAGCTGATTGTGGGTCGAAAAATTACCTTTCCTACATATACGGCAAGAAATTTTGGCAGAGGAAAACTAACTGGATAACTACGAGGTTTTTTGAATTTTCTTTTAACACTTTCGATTGATTCACCAATAATTTTAAAATCATTTGAACCTAGACCTTTTTCTCGTGCTTTTCGAATGTGAAGCACTTTATCTGGATTAAAACCTATTAATTTACAAGCTACCGTATCCAAAGCTACAGGATCGAAACCTGCCAAGATGAGATCTAATTTTATAACATCTCCAGCTGAAGGGCCGTTTCCTTCTTGACAATAATACGCATCTATAACCGTGAGCTGTGGCTTAGATACAGAATAAATATCAACAAGAGCAGAATGAAATCGTTCCTTGGTTGAAAATTGTGCGTGAATGCGAACCTTATTACCTAAAATAGCCGTACCAAACATATTCTTAATTGAACAAGTTAATAAGCACTGTCCATGAGTCTTTATTTTTGGAATATTTATAATAATATCTGCTTCTTCTAATAACACCGAACTTGTAAGTTCAGAAAGTACTAAGGGATTTTTAATAGAATATGTCTTGCGCTCAGTCTTTTCGAAAGCCGTCCAATCAACACCTTCCTCCTCACAAACATCCGCAAGACCGCTAATCTTAAATGCCTTGTCTGTTGTACCTCTCCTAAATGTCCCACTAGATTCACCAACAATAATTTTCTTAGGTGAAAATTGCTTGACCCATTGAATTACAGCCTTTAATACATCAGGATGTGTCGTGGCAGCTTTTTTTGGTTCTTTTGGGAGTAATAAATTTGGTTTTATTAATACGACTTTCACCGAAGAAGTAAAGAGAGCTTTTGCTCCAATTAAATCTAAAGCGTTAAATACGGCACTTTTTACATCTTCTTCCTTAATTCTCGTAATGGCGACTTGATTTTTCATCATTCATTATTTTTAATATCTTTTTTATTTTGAATCTTTTGAATTTCTTAGAGTTATTTCTTTTCGGTTATAAATCTTAGACATTTAGAATAAAGCATTTTAATTAATGCAAAATTGTGCTCTAAAAATGATTTGAGTGATAAAAGAATGATTGAAGCACTTTTTATTTAGATAATTATTAAAAATGCAATAAAAAAGTCACAAAAAATGACTCTAAAAAGAATATAGATAAATATCTATTAACGCAATAAAGAAAATATTTTTATAGAGGAACATCCATACAATATTTGGATTACGCACGATTAATTGGAGGACTAAAAAAAATTTCAGTTCAAAATAATCTAACTTCTTAACTTTAAAACCCCGTGAAAAAGACTGAAAATAAAAAAAAACCCCGTAAGATTTGCCAAACAGGTGAATCAATAAAAAACTCTATTGTATAGTCCTCTGGTTGCGTAATCCACCTTATATTATTCCAAATCTAATTTAGGTTTAAAATTTCTAATTACTCCTAATTTCATATATATTCAAAAAAAATAAAAATTAAAGAAACCACATATTCTAAATGAACGAATTATTTCAATTAAAAAACGGTAAAACAGTTTCCATTAAGCGATTGTATAAGAAAGATTACGAAATCAACAACAATTATGAATTTGTTTATAATTGGTTGCATGATATTAGTGAATATCTTGCTCTTGATT
>JAEOUI010000347.1 GCA_016839425.1 Promethearchaeota archaeon | reverse complement strand
TGATGTTGATGTGATTTAAATGGAAAATATTTCGAATAACTCAGTAATTAAGGATAATTTATGGAAAAATGTCAAAAATCTACAACTTATTAATAATATTATTAAACTAGGAAATCAGACAAGCGATTTGCATATTTTATTTGATAAGATCTTAGAAATTTTAATGAGCAATCTTGGTTTTAATATTGGAGGTATATATTTTGTAGATCAAATAAATAAAATCGCGAAAATATTCCATCACAAAAATTTAACTGAAGAAATGCTCATATCACTTGATAACATTGATATAAATCAATATCCTTATAATAAAATCTTTTTTGATGGAAAACCCTTATTTTCTGAGAATTATCACGAAGTTAATCCTGAAAGAGCAAAAAAATATGGAATATCTTCAATTGCTAGTATTCCTTTAAAAGATAAAAATATCGTAATTGGAGCAATAAATCTCGGAGTTACTGATAAGAGTATTTTCACTGAAGAGGAAAAAGAATTATTACAGGTAATTTGTACAGAAATAGGAACCGTAATCACAAAAATTAAGACCGAAATTGATCTTAAAAAACAGAAAAATAATTTCCAATCGTTATTTGGAGCATTAAGCGACATGGTGTTTGTAATAGACTACGAAGGAAATATTTTACAGACAAATCAAAGAGTTCTTAAAAAACTTGGATATTCAATGGATGAAATACTCACAATGAATATTATTCACATTTATTCTCCAACATTAAGTGAGGTTGTGAAAAACATGATATCCAGTATGGTTTCCGAAGCAGAAACTACATTCACAATGCCAATTATAACAAAAAATAGAGAAAAAATTTTTGTAGAAATAAGTTCATCAAAAATGTATTGGAATAATACTAAAGTACTTATAAATACTTGTAGAGACATTTCAGATCGTAAGAAAATACAAGAAACTCTTGAAAATAAGGAGAAGGAAATCTCCAGGCTCAGGATTCTAGAATCTGAAGTGAGATATTATAACATCTTAGAAACTACTAATGAAGGATATTACGAAACAGATTTAGAAGGTAATTTTGTTTTTTTAAACAATAAGTTTTGTGATATTTTTGGTTACTCAAAATTGAGTCTATTAAATAAAAAATATGGGGATTTTATAAAAATCGATGAGAAAAGAAGAGTATTTGAAGCTTTTAATCGAGTTTACAATAACGGTATTGAAGAATCCGAATTCATACAAGCTTTTTCGGTTAAAAATGGGCTTAATAAAATTCTTCAAATATCAATTTACCTTAAATACGATTCTCTAGGAAATAAGATAGGTTTCTGTGGTGCTATAAAAGATATTACAGATAAGGTAGTACAGGAAAGATTAATTCACGAATCTCAAGAAGAATTAAAAAAGAGATATAAAGAACTAAATTGCTTGTATGGAATCACTAAAATAACGGAAGATCCGGATTTAGAATTGGAAGATATTTTACAGGGCACTTTACATTTTATTCACTTTGCGTGGGAAATCCCACGAGTTGTACATATTAAAATAAATTACAAAGATATTTTTTATAAAACAATAGGTTTTAAACAAACTGAATGGTCTGTTAGCACGCGACAACAGATTGGAAAAAATTGGTTAATAATTGAAATCTACAGTCAAGAACCAAGAGATTTTGAAAAACAGGAAATTGCTCTAATAACTGAACTTGGAACAAGATTAAAAACTATAATTGAAAAAAAAGAAGTAGAAAAAAAATTAAAGACATCCGAGAAGCGGTATCGTACTATTCTTGAAAATATGGAAGATGGGTATTATGAAATTGATAATAAAGGAAACATTACATTTGCTAATAAGGCCACTGGTAGACTTCTTGGTTATACCAATGATGCACTTATTGGTAAGAATTTCAAGCAATTCACGGATAAAGAGACAGGCGAAATGTTACTTAATACATACAAGAATATCTTTAATATCGGATTTGGAATTCAAGCATTAGACTATGAAATAGTTAATAAACGAGGAGAACAGATATTTTTGGAAACTTCTGCTTATCTAAAATACGATAACGAGGGAAATAAAATAGGATTTCATGGTGTTTTAAGAGATATAACAGATCGTAAAAAATCAGAGGTTTTAAAAGAGGAATTTAGTAAAAAATTAGAAGAAGAAGTACGAAAAAAAACTTTAAAACTTAACGAAGCGTTAGAGAAACAGAAATTCTATATTAACCAAATTTTAAAATCCTCTCAATTTAAAACCAATTTCATGTCAACAATGTCTCACGAGTTAAGAACTCCATTGAATAGTATTATTGGGTTTTCTGATTTATTATTAGAAAAAGGTTATGGACCGCTAAATGAAATGCAAATTGATTTTCTTGAAGACATACGTAACTCAGCCGATCATTTATTGGAAATGATTAACCACATTTTAGATATATCTAAAATAGAAGCTGGAAAATTAACTCTTAATAGAGAGTTATTTCAATTAAAAAATCTTTTTGATCAGATTCACGGTACAATAAAACCATTGTATAGTCTAAAGAACCTCAAGTTTAATATAATTGGCTTAGATGATAAAATGATGATATATGCTGATCCAATTCGTACAAAGGAAATATTGTTAAATTTATTGAGTAATGCGATTAAGTTTACACTTAGTGGAGAAATCAATCTTATTGTTGAAGAAAAATATGATGCATTCATTTTTAAGGTCAAGGATACTGGTATTGGGATAGCCAGAAAGGATTTCGATCTGATATTTAAAGATTTCAAAAGGGTTAATTCCCCTATAATAAATTCAATCCCAGGATCAGGTTTAGGATTGTCACTTACAAAACGATTAATTAACCTTCATGGGGGAGAAATAAGTTTTTTTAGTATTTTAGGTAAGGGAACAACATTTACTTTCTCTATTCCTAAAGAAAATTAAGATAAACCATAACTCAATTCTTAAGATTTAATATTTCTTTAACATAATCTAAAAATTCTTTGGTCTTAAAAGGTTTGGGAAATAATTTTGTAAAACCTGCTTTTCGAAAGAATTCCTCTCTATCTTCTAATCTATGAATTGGTGAAGAAGACACAGCAATAATTGGCATTGTCTTAAATCTATCAATTTTACGTAGAGCAATACATATTTCCGAACCATAGATATTTGGTAATCTATAATCTAATATAATCAAATCAGGATTTCCATTTTTTATCATTTCTAATCCTTTTAAACCATCTTCCTCAAAATGAAGATTGACATTAGGAATGGTCTCTAAAATAGCTTTAAACAATTTTATGTTATATTTAAAATCTTCAACAATATAGATCTCTATCATATTATCACCGAAAATTTTATTTTATTTATTAAGACTCAGAAATTTGTAATGATTTAGGTATTGAAAAGTTTATAATTGTATAATTTTGATTAGTATTTATAATATTTAATTTTCCTTGATGGATTTCAATCAACCGTTTTGCTAACATCAATCCAAAATTCGATTCTCTAATATATTTTATTTTTAATAAATTCCATTTTTTAAATGGCCTGAATATAAAATCCAATTCTTCATTTTTGAGTCCAAGACCATCATCCAAGATTTCAAACTTTGTATATTTTTCGTTTTCTATGACTTTCAAACAAATATATCCAGAGTGCATGTATTCTATTGAATTTACAAGAAGTTTGATTAAAATTTCTTTTAATTTTAGTTTATCTGCATTAAGATAACATGTTTGAAGATTTGGTTGATATTCGAAATGAATATCCTTATTTTTAAATAAAGGGTCTATTGTTTTTATTATTGAAAAAATAAATTCATTAATTTCAATTTTTTCAAGAATTAACTGTAGTTTACCAGTATCAATCTTAGAAATATCAATTAGCTTGTCTATTAATTCTAATAATTCTTCTCCAGCTTCATAAATAGTTTTTAGATATAAAATTGCTTTCTCATCTAATTTTGATTCAAATATTTGCAAAAGCAAATCTGAAAATCCTAAAATAGCATTAAGCGGACTTCTCAAATCGTGGGATACTGTAGAAACGAATATTGACTTAAATTGGGATTTCTTTATTATTTCATCAATAAATTGATCCTGATGCTTTTTAAGAGTTGAATAGCGATTCATTAATTGTCTGATTGTAATGTCATAATAATGATCAAAAACAATTGCGATGAAAAAAATTGAAGTAATTGCGAGAATATTGTATAATGGATTAGATTCGTGAAAAAATATGAATACAAAATCTATTGAAATGGATAATAAAAACAAAACAATCCCTTTTTTCTTCCAAATTAATAAAATTGGAATTCCAAAAATGAGTAGAAATATTAAAATTAAAATATTACTCATCAGATAAAATACAGAAAGAGTTAAAAAAACCATTGAGAAAATAAATATATATATTAGATTTTTTATTTGTTCCTTCATAATTAAAGGGGTAATTAAATTTGACCTATTAATAACATGAAATTAGAAAATTTAATATTATCTCATAAATATTTTATATGGTTATGAGCTAATATATTGAGAAATTAATTCTCTAAATTCTGCCACCCTAATTGGTTTTGATACATAAGTCGTAAAGCCTGCTGATAAAATCCTCTCTTTATCACCCTTCATTGCAAAAGAAGTCACAGCTATTATTGGAATGTCTTTAAATCTATCAATTTTTCTAAGTTCAGTACATATTTCAATACCGCTCATCTCAGGTAATTGAATATCTAAAATTATTAAATCAGGTTCACTAGATTTAATTAGTTCAAAACCAGTATTGCCTTGAACTTCTTCAAAAATTTCAATATCAGGGATCAAATTTAAGATAGCCTTGAATAATTTCATATTTTTTGCATTATCTTCAATTACATATACTCGTTTTGTCATTTTTATCTCCTTGGAATCTACATTATTACACAGACTATTAAAAAATATTTCAAAAAACAATAAACCAATAGCGTACTATTTGTTTTTTAACATATGTTTATATATACTAATTTTTTATATTTATGTGTTATCAAATCTCAGTTTATTGATTAGCAGAATAGAGAGGTAAGACAAGATGGTAATAGGGATGGTACTTTTTAGTTGGGATCAAAAAGAAGGATCAATATTAGACGCAAAATATCCAGAAGAATTTAATCTAACAAGTGAATTAATCAACCAAATTTATATGACACATTCCTACGATCGAAATTTTAACAAAGAGGAGCTCATAGAAACTAATTACAACGAGCAAATTATTCTTAGTTATTGCGATAAAAGAAGGGTATCAGAAAGTGGTTATGAAATAATTGTTTTGATAACCCACGAGAAAGAAAGATACAGGACTTATAAGCTGAAAGCGCAATTATCTGACCTTGGAAAAGAATTATTCAAGTTTCAAGGTAAGGAAAGAAACGATTTTTTTTTATCTAACATTAAAGTATTTTTTGAAAAAACCACTCAAAAAAAGATTTTAATTTTAGGAAGGGCTGGTACAGGTAAATCAACATTAAAAAAAATCGTTTTTGAAGGGGCGAATCCTAAGGACTTATTATATAATCCCCTCGAACCAACTCGAGGAATAACTCCCTCTATTCATAGTTGGCTTGATTTAAACTTAGGGGTTTTTGATTCTTCTGGCCAAGAACTTGGATCACTTCTTACAGACGAAGAAGAACATTCAATTGCTTTTGATAATGCTAATATTATAATTTATGTTATTGATTATCCTAGATGGGTCTCTCATTCTGCAGAAATATTAAAAGAGATCAAAATTATCCAAGATATTGCGAATAGGAAGTCGGAAGGATCTAAATTAATTGTCTTTTTTCACAAGATTGATCTGATAAATCAGGAATTGAGAGAAACTCAAGCTAATGATATTGAGATTAAAATTCATCAAATTGTGAATATACCTATATATTTTACGAGTATTTATCCAAATTTAATATATAATACTTATTTTGCGTTTTACGAAATATTAAGTAGTTTTTCTGAAGAGAATTTTGCATTAAAGATTATATTAGACGAGGCTCTCGAGGAAAAATCAGAGATAATGTGTTTTCTTACAAACCGAAACAATACCATTATTGCTCAATCCATGTCTAAAGATTTCAATACTAAACTCATTAATTACTCTCATAAGCTAATTGCCCAACTAAACCTAACATTCGAAGACATGGCAATTAACGACAATATAGAACATTTAATTCTTTCAAGTTCCAAGGATTTGAATATAATAATGGTAAGTTTGTTGTCCCTTAACTGTAAATTAAAAAATTTACTACTGATATCAGAGAAAATTCCCTCTAACAAACTAATTTTATTTGTAAGAGATATAAAAAATGACTTAAAAAGATTTTATAAATAACTTTAAAATTCTAATTGTTGATATTATTGAGCAAGAAGATCATTTTTATTGGACCTCCAGAAGCGGGAAAAACGACTTTACGAAAAATCTTTTTTGAAGGAGAAGATGCCAGATCGTTATTAGAACACGGTATTGAACCCACATATGGAGTGGAATCAATCAATATTAATTTTGAAGATATGGTTGGAGTTTTCGATTTATCAGGACAAGAAAATCAAAGATGGATGGAAACTGAAGATGAATCCATATTTTTCAATACAAACGCAATAATAATTGTAATGGATGTCAAGATGACAGCGACAGAAATTATAGATTTTCCTTTAAAAATTATTAAAAAGCGAGACGAGTTAAGTCCAAATTCTAAAATATATTTGTTTTTACATAAAATAGATTTAATAAATAAATCGAAATTGCAAGAAATAAATAATATTCTCTTTAATAACTTTTCTAATATAGCAAATTTGAGTATTTTCAATACGACAATAAAAGAAGAAGAGGGATATTATAGAGCCCTTTCAATTTTTATAAATATTTTAAAAAATTCTCTTAATTTAGAATCTAGTTCAAACCAAGAAGAATTTGAAAATCTTAATTTTGAATTAAAAATTTTGAAATTTTTAAATGAAAAAGGTGTACTTATCCGAAACGAGATTCTTAATTACATCTCAATCCCAGAAACAGTATTTGATTCCATAATTGATAGATTAATAACTAAAGAATTTGTAAAATATTCAAATTTAGATGGAGTAATTGTTATTAAATTCACAGAGGAAGGCAAGGAATTTTTTAAAAAATTATCTAAAATTATAAATGTAAAAGAGATTAACAAAATCAAAGCAGGATCAAGATTCTCATTACCAATTTTAAGGAAAATTCCCATCTTTGTTGGATATATAATATCGGATAATAACGGAATCATGATAACAAGGGCAGAAATTCATGATGGTGCGATCGAAGAATTTCTTTGGAATAGCGAGCAAGAACCTGAAATTAAAGAAATGCGCGATATCAATCTAATTCCAATGTTTATTAATGCTATTGAAAAGTTCTCACTTGAAATTAACATGAAAGACTTATCTGGATTTAAATTAGAAGGAACTAATGTTAAAGTTGAAATCCTAAATATCAATGATTATACAATCATCTTTTTCCTGAATCCTTCTACAAATATAAAACGTTTCAAGAACATTATTTCAAATCATTTTTCAGAGATATTCCAGGAGAACGCAGATAAGTTTGAGAATTTTCGTAAAACAGGCGATTTGACTTCACTTGAACACTTGAAAAAATCTGGAAGAAAATGGTTAATTGAATTAACTAAATCGTATAGTGAAAAAATGATAAACTTAGAAATATTTGATTTAGAAACTGCAAAAATTTTAATGAAAAAATTAGACGACTTATATGAGGAAATAAAGACTAAATTTACAATTGACCTTGAAAAAATCAAAGAATTGAAAATGGATTTAACACACGCTTTGTTAAAAGAAGATTTAGACAAAATTAAGATAATTTTAGAATCTGTAAAAAGTCTGAGATTAAAATACACTTGAATTTAAAAATATAAAAATAGTTAAAAATAAAGATTATTACTATGCATTCATGTCGGAATCAGTAAAAAAGATAATCAAATATTTTTGTGATAGATTTTTAGAAATTGAATATTATCCTCAAAAATTGTCAAATATACTTGATTTAACTATTGATAAGATTAAAAAATTTGATGAAACAATTGTCAAGGCTTTTAATGAACAAGACATTGCAACACTAAGAGATATAGCAAACGCAGATAGTGATGAGATATCAAAACTTATTAAAAAGAAGAAATTAAATCCAAATATCGTTAAAAATGCCATAATTGGCGCAAATTTGGTTTCTAACGCTTGGAATAAACGATCATCATATAATAAACAAGCGAAAAATAAAGTCGTAATTGCAGGATTAGATTATGCTGGTAAAACCTCTTTAATTAATCGCCTTATCAACGATCATAATTATAAGGATATGATTAATCTCGAACCAACTATTGGAGTGAATATCGAGGAATACGACACGAAAAGACTAAATTTGATCATATGGGATTTAGGAGGCCAAGAAAGACATATTGAAGAATACTTGGAGGAACCTGATAAATACTTTGTCCAATTAGATGTATTGATATTTGTTGTAGATTCACAAGATGACCTTAGATACGAAAAAGCAACCAAATATTTAAGCGATATTTTAGATACATTAGAGTACTTGAAAGAATCTCCCTTCTTAATGATATTGCTAAATAAGGCGGATTCTGATTTGCTTGAAGATCCTGAGTTTCAAATCAAGTTAGAATATCTTTCAGAAAAATTTGCTAACTTAATTAAGAATAGGGAAAATTCATGGAACTTCGAATTAATTCGAACGAGTTTATACAATATATATTCGAGCACACCTGATATTGTATCAAATATAAAGAATATTTTTTCACTTCAAACCGAATTAAATCCCGAAACATCAAATGCATCAATAAATGACGATATTCAGGAAAAGTTTCAGCAAATAATGGACATTAACCTAAAGCTCATGGATAAGTTTGCGTCTGAGCTCTCTGGAATAAGAAATTCCTTAAATCGTTTATCACATACTGAATATTTAAGATCTCAAATTGCAATTCCCTTTGAGAATTATGCTTTAGAATATTATTCAGAATCTAAAAAATCTGGAAAAAAGAAGAAAAAAAAAGGAATGATTTCTGGACCGCCTCAACGATTAAAAAGCATGCCCAAACCAATTAAAGAAAATTTAGAGCCAAAAAAAATTGGAAAGGAAGAAATATTAACTAAAAAAGAAGAGCTACAACCAAATTCTCTTTCAGAACTTCCACCGCTAAATCCTCCGAAACAATCTGTCGAATCTCCTAAATCAGTAGAATTACAAAATTCAGGTCTTTTTTTAAGAAGCCAAGTGATTTCAGAGTTAAAAGAAGTATTTGCGAAAAGAGGATTAACAAATTAAAATTCATTTAAAAAAAATTTTTAAATTTTTAATGGATTTAAAATCCTTAACAATCATTCCAAAAACATTTTTAAAACACGCACGATATTCACTGATCATCTAATAGTAGTAAGGATTATATAGCGAAATCCTAAACTTAAGAAGTTGAAATAATCGTGAGTGGGAAAACCATAAAAAATAAAGAATATATTAAAGTAGTATTGAGTATTACAACTTTTCTCTTGTTTTCGACCTTGTTCTCGACAATTAGTATCACTTCAAGCGCAAATAATACAATTTTCAATCCAAAAACAGTAGCGCTTGCGGGAAGTAATGTCGGAGGAGATTGGGTAGTATCTCAACAGGACGCCCCAACCGGAACGGAATATCTTCTCTTCGAACAACACGGCGGTTTTTGGTGCGACGCCGAAAAGGCTCCAGGAAGCGATGGAGCGGGAAATCCCGCACCGGACAATCCTGGTGATAAGGACGATTTATTATGCTGGGCAGCTACGGCGTGTAACATGTTAGAATGGACCGGATGGGGTTTTGCGGGCACCATGGTGCACGGAAATACAGACGATTTTTTTGAATATTTTTACGAACACATAACCGATTATGGAGGATATGTATACGATGGTATCGATTGGTGGTTTGACGGAACCTTACCAAATTATACTAACGGAACACCATCGGAGTATGTTGATCACCTGGGATTTTGGACGACTTATAGCGCACCTACATATAATAGTATGGATTGGTCAAACCCAGATACATTACCAAACATACGTAGCGAATTAATGGCGGGTAAGGCCGTTGGAATTCACATTTATCCTGTCGTAGGAGATGGAGGACATGTCATTACCGTGTGGGGATTTAATTATGATTCAGCATTGGATCCAATAGTAGATAAGGAGGATTATTACCTAGGACTCTGGGTGACTGATTCTGATAACAGTAAGAATAACAACAATCCAGATGATATTCTTCGATACTATGCCGTGGAATGGAATGCTACAGGGAACTATTGGGTCATGCCAAATTATGGTGATGGATGGTGCATCGGAGGCGTTGGATCTTTAGCACCATTTCCCGGAGATACCCGCCCAACAGCGAGTCTTGCCAATACGGTCGGAACCGAGGGCATTGCGATCACTTTTGATGCGACCGCATCTACAGACCCTGATGGGGATACTTTAGAGTATCGATGGGATTTTAACGGCGATGGAACCTGGGATACTGCTTGGTCAACAAGTCCAACAGCAGCCCATACTTGGAATGATGATTATACGGGTACGGTTTATTTAGAGGTATTTGATGGAAGGCTTCGAGATATTGACACGGCAACCGTTACTGTAAATAATGCGGCTCCAGTATTAACTATTAATGATGATAGTATCGATGAAAATGGTATTGCGATCATTAGCGGTAGTATTAGCGATCTAAGTCCCGAAGATACATTCGTCTTGTCCATTAACTGGGGCGAAGGGGCTACAGAGAGCCATAACTTTGGTCCTGGAACCACTACATTTAGCCTGACACATCAATACATTGACGATAATCCTACCGGTACGCCCTCAGATTCTTACATCGTTAACGTATTCGTTTCTGACGATGATGGAGGAATCGATTCCGATACCACTAGCGTGGTTGTTTACAATGTTAATCCCTCTGCGAGTATTGAAAGCGTATCACAGATAAATTCTTTTGAGCTCGAGGAAAACATCGTTGTAATGCTCGATCCAGCTACCTTCTCTGCGACGGCCACCGACCTTGGAACCGATGACTTAACATTTATTTGGAATTGGGGTGATGGAACTCCCGAAACAATGACAACCTACTTATTTGGGGGATCTCCCGTAATCGTAACTGATGTTCAAATGCATATATTTTCAGAACCAGGAGTTTATACCATAACACTCTCGGTATTAGACGACGATCTTGGTATTTCCGTAGAATTGATTAATATAACCGTTCTTGGTCCGAGAGACCTCAAACTTTTAGCAATTGAAGAGTTGGGTTCGCTCAAAACGGGATGCTTCTGTTCGGATGTGAAGCTTGATCATATTATTCACCAAATAGAGCATAGCCTTTGCGAAAAACTCTGGGAGGACGAGATTCGCTTGAATCCAATGTTTGGAACTAGTGTCTTTTCTCACGAAAGAGCAGCCGTGAACCACTTGGAGCTTAAGATATTCCACAATAACATGGAGATCTGCAGGTTAGAAAAAAGAATCGCTTGGTTAGAGGCAAAAGGACTCGATACTACTTACCTCGAAGCGAAAATACTAGCTTTAGAAGAAGAAAATCAGGTTTTCGAATCGATCATCCTGAAGTTAGTAAAGGCCGACGAACTGATCGCCCGAGTTGCATTAGAGGATGCTGAAAACACACCAGTAGGAAATGATAAATTGCAAGATATTGTCGATTGTAAGCTTTCAAAAGCAAACGGACTTCTCTTATCAGCTCAAGATCTTTTGGATTCTGGAAATTATTCTGAAGCAATTTCCTGCCATAAGCTCTCGTGGACAAGCTCTCAATGTGCTATTAAGTTAGCGAAAAAATAACCACATTATTTATAATTTCAGTTCTTTTTTTTTCAATTAATTTTTTAAATATATTTGATTCAGATAATATTTTCTAATATGGGTTTTTTCGTTTTTGCTTTTTCTTCTTTCAATATTTGTAGAAATTTTCCTGTTTTGAGCAATTTACAAGGTTTTAAATATTTATATCCTGTCGTTTTAGAGAAATCCTCTAATAATGTGCAATATAATTGATATTTTTTAATTCCATTTGAAAACGGTCCAGGCATGTTATATCCTTCGTAAATTGCGATATCTACTTCTCGAGCGGTCTTAACAATATCTTCCTCCAAGATCTTACATCCCTCGTTGAGTAAGATCGCTTGAATTAGCAAGGGATTTACTAGATTAGCTCTATTTGACCTTTTTATTATTGGCTCTCCTTTTGACCAATCGTAGAATCCCTTTCCAACCTTTTTCCCTAAATTTCCTTGTTTGATCAACGATTTAAATATGTCAGAAGGCCTGAAATCTGGAGAAAGGTTATTTTCAAGATACTTAAACGAATTATAAATTGTATCAATCCCCATTAAATCACACATCTTACACATTCCTTTTGGCATAAAATGAATCACATCTGCATCCAATTGTTCAAAGCTTATTCCAAGCTTAAACGCTTCATTAATGCACCAATTAAAGTATAATTCAATTGTCCCTACGATACGATTTGTCACGAAACCAAGAGATTCTTTTTGGAGCGTGATAATCGTTCTTCTCCCCTTCAAGCATTTAATCTCCTGCGCAATTTTTCTGGCGATCTCTACAGTTTTAAGAGATGAATGCTTTCCTTTTGTTATTTCAACTAGTCTTGACCCAAGAGGATTGAGAAAATGCATTCCAACGACATATGACTCTCTTTTCGAAGCTTTAGCTATCGAGCTAATGCTCATTGTTGATGTATTAGTTGCAAGGATAGCATGGGGTGGAGAATACTTACCTAATATTCTAAAAATCTTTTTTTTAACATCCATTTTTTCGTAAGCACACTCAATCACGAAATCTGTATTTTTAACGGCCTTTTTCAAGTCGCTCTCAAGAATTAATTTCTTCAAGAAAGTATGACTATTATATCCTTTTGGTAATAAACCTTTTCGTTCCAAGACATTCAATCCATAGGATTTGCTATTTAAAATTCGATCCACGCCCTTCTGTATCGAAGGCATCGTGGTGCTATTAAGAATTACCTCATTAAAGTTGCCCATCAACGCTCCTTGGACGATTGCGTGACCTTGATGTCCTGCCCCAATTATCGTTATGTTCCTAATTAGATCTGCATCAAACATCTTAATTATACCTCTTTATTCTTTAGGAAAATAGACGATTTTATATTTTATATATTAAAATCGTCATGAATTATTGTCTTTTGATTATTTTCCTAATTGTTATTTATCAAAAATAAATCTCGATATTTAAATGGATAAGGACCAATTTCATACAATAATAAAAATTATTAACAAAAAAGAATAAAATAATAAAGGTTAATACAACCTAAAATACTAAATGTTTATTCCAACACGCTCCAATCAAACGATTCTTGGACTAAATCTGCGATAAGTTGGATTTCATCTGATTGAAGACCTGGTTTAAGCCTATCAATATTTCTCATGGTTGTATATGTATCGGAAGGACTTAGTAATATAGGTATTTCTTTTTTATTTGCCGCCGTAATAACATTCGTATCGGGTTGGATGAAACCGGTGAGAATGAGGGTGGAGACTTCTTGATCAAGCGCCGCCAAGATTAAATCAGAACGATCACCTCCAGTAATAAACGCAAAGTTCTTTACTTGGCGTAAATATTTTAAGGCAGATTGAGCGTTCATTGCACCAATCACATAATTTTCCACACAATTACTAAGCCCCGCAATAGCACTTTCGTTGAGTAATTCTGCTCCTATAGCGTGTTGAATTTCTAAAACTCTTGGAGAATAAAGTTCGTATCTTTTTTCTACGATACCAATTAGTGGAATATCATATCGTTTAATGTTGTTTTCTTCAAGTTCTTCGATTC
>JAEOUI010000346.1 GCA_016839425.1 Promethearchaeota archaeon | reverse complement strand
TACGAACTCTTCAGAGCTTGAACTTTCAGCTGGCATCTTATCTCATCCTTTTATGTTTAAATTATTAGGATAATTGTTAATAATTTTGTTGAAAATGTTTTTATGGTCTTTATATGATAACATAACATTGTTATGTATACTAAAATGAAGTAAGTTTCTTTCAAGAAAATTTTTATTAACTCTTCGTTCCATAACGATATAACGATATCGTCATTTATAAATTTTTTTCTTTTTTTCTATTAATGAAAAATAATTTTCTGACTTTTTTAGATGGAATTCTACAACATCAATTCATCAATAATTCCGACAAAATTTATATATCTTTAAATATCAAGAATGCCATTAATTATTCAGGTTGATATTGTAGGCATTTGAAAGAGTATAATAAAATCATCGTAAGGGTTTAAAACGATTATTCAAAGAGGCTCGTTTTACAACGTTTCAAGATACCTTCGATGCAAGATAATAGAATAGGCAAGAAATTAAATGAATTCATTGAAAATGAACTAAAATAGACAGAAATCTTATAGTTCAAAACTTTCCATATTTTATCTTTTTTATAACACTAACGAAATCACAACAATCATAAAGAAAATAACTTCCTCAATATTTAACACCTTTTAGTCTAATACAATATCAACCATTTTTTTTTTTCAAAAAGTTTATTAATTTTAATAATAATCTTTCAAGAGTGAGTCCCGTGACTGAAGGAGAATCAACAAAAGAGGTAGCTGGACAATTTGGACTATATACGATATTTGCAATTATTACTACCGGGATTAATATTGGTGGACAATTCATATTTAATTTATTCATGCTTTTACCATTTGCTATCGCACTAGCACTGGCCATAGGTTATACAACAAAGTTTTTTTTGGATTGTTATATTACATTTAAAAAGGAAAAAACTGAAGAAACGAACGTTAAATTACAATTTATAGTGTATTTAAGCGTTGCCGTCGATTTTTATTTTCTCAATCTCTTGTTACAATTAGCATTTCTTGAAATTAGCAAGTTATTTTTCGTGGATGAATTATTACAATGGCTTTTTTCATTAGCAACTTCATTATTAATAGTTTTTGCAATCAAATTTTTTGTAGATAAGTTTTTTATATTCAGGATTGTTGGACAAAAACGAAAATAATATCATTCTTGTTTCTTTGGTGAGAGGTAATAATAGTCTCCCTTTTTTTTCTGTTTTCGATCTAGTTCTGAACCAAATTTATTAATGCGAGGTCTTCCAGTTCTTGGATCTCTCCTGAAAGTTATTTCAACACCCTTTAAAAACAAGTTCATACCTTGTTGTAATCCAATTGGAGGGTATCCTAATCCTTCTCTTCCGGGGTGACCAGTGAAGACCATAAGCGAATCACTCAAGAAATCAACGCAGAGAATGTCATGTTCAACTATAAAACCAGTAGCTTTCTTATTTTGAATGTTACGTTTTATTGCTTTAGTTATAGATAATCTAGCAAGACTGTCAATATAAGCAGATGGTTCATCAAAAAGATATAAATCTGCTGGAGTCGATAATGTTCGTGCAATATAGACCTTTTGCAATTCTCCTCCCGAAATTTCTTTTATATAGCGATCTTCTATGGTCTCAATGGCAAAAGGTTTTATGACTTCAGTCTTGTATAAGCTGGTATTATAATTTTTCCCTGCAACGCTTTGCAAGAAATCTCTCACCGTTCCGTCAAAATCAATGTCTAAGTATTGTGGTTTTACTGCTACCTTTAATTCGGAATTGATAGGATCTCCAACTGAGGGTTTTAATTCGCCTGATAGCAATTTAATAAATGTAGATTTTCCTAATCCATTTTCTCCAACAATTCCTATCACTTCTCCCCTATGTATTTTTCCCGGCTCGGTTTTTAAATGGAAATTTCCAAGATCTACTTCCATTCTACCAAATTCAAGCATAATCTCTGTCCCTTCCCATCCTTCCGAGGCAATAGGGTTTAAAAGAAACCGAATAGGCTCGTCTCGAAATCGGATATTTTCATCAGCAATAAATCCTACTAGATAGATGTTTATAC
>JAEOUI010000041.1 GCA_016839425.1 Promethearchaeota archaeon | reverse complement strand
TGAATCAAATCACTAATACTGGTCTTTTGATCGATAAATTTCTTCTGCTTAATGTAAAGACCTTCTTTTTGAGATGGATCCGTCCTTTTTTGGTGCCAAATGTGATACATCGAACCTCCAACAATTCCGGAGGTGCCCAAGATTAAAAGGATTGCAATAAGGAACACTACATTGAATCCAGATGTGGGCATATTTGGTTTTGTATAAGAGACATCCACTTCCATTAGATTATTGTTGATCTCTTCGGTCTCGTTTAAAGTGTTATAGGGATCAAGCTGCACATCCATTAAATAAGTCTCACCTGATTTAAGCTTGGAAGCGTGTTCGGTTAGATCTATTGAAATATTCTTTTCTTCTCCCACTTCTAAATCAAATGGATCTTTAGTATTATTATAAAGCTCGAGATTTAAAGACGGAATTTCAATAATAACTACAACATTAATTGCTTTCCATATGCCTCCGTTATAAACACCAATATCAACGAGATTATCAGATACTTGCGGCGTTCTGGAAAGGTTCAAGTCTGGTTTAGGATATTCCCATCGACCGTTGTAGTTCGTTCCTAAAGTGAGTTCAAGATTGTCTGAAAAGCCATCTCGATCTAAATCGTGCGAATAGTAAACAACATGTGTCTCGTTCATCAAGATAATATCGTGAAGGATACCTGATGATGTCCCGTGAAATTGACTGATTAATGACCATTCTCCATTTATAACCTCTACAGGGGTACTATAGTTTCCGAGGGCATATATGGACACATTATCGAAATTATTTACTAACTGAAACAACTTAGATTTGTAAAAAGAATTCAATAAAAATTGATGGTTTCCCCCTGAAAGGCATTTTACAGAACTAAGTTCGATCGTTCCATTAATAAAAGTCCCATCCGTTAAATTAAGCGTCCGAAGCATGCCGTCATCATCACACATCACATACGAATATCCTTCCTCGTCAATATAATATGTCGAACTTTCTCCCGTAAAGGAGGCATTCCAAATACTTGATGCGTTATGTCCAGATATCAAACTGAGCTTATTATTCATGGGTATTGTAGAGGGCGTGATTAAAATATCAAAAAATCCAACATGATCTGGGTCGGGACAGACATCAAGATCTAGAATTCCAGAACTCATGGTATAATTCCAAATGTTCGAGCCATTGTACCCGCTCCAACATTGAACCTCGATGTGATTATAACCTCCCGTAATGACATCCCAAACGCCGTCTCCGTCCACATCGGGGATGGTTCGCAAAATGGGAAGATCGTATTCATAAGCATTACTCCAAATGATCATTTTATCCGTCGAATTTATAACGAGAAAATCGTTAAAATCATTAACAAAAATCATCTCAGGGTTTCCGTCTCCCGTGAAATCCTCCAAAAACGAGCTGAACATTCCACCTCCCAAATTGTGAAGAATATCAATTAACTCAATGGGATTTCCGCTGGATCCACTAATGATTCCATCGGAAGTATTGGTAAAAGTCACGACAATATCGTTTATTAGGTCTTTATCCTCATAATAAGGAAAGTAATCCCAATTCATATTACCTTGCCCCCTGAGATTCAAACCATCGTAGAAATTAATAAAATACGATAGACTTGCGTCTTGAACGCTCCAAATAAGTTCTCCACGATGTGTGAGCGCCGTAATCGTGTTTTCACTAGGATAGGACGATGTTTTTGCTGAATAAATTAATATATCATCAAACCCATCTCCGTTTATATCGGGTGTGATATAAAAGAACTTATAATCAGAATCCCCGACAAAATAGGTCCAATCCAAGTCGTATTGAAGAAGCACATCGTCTCGAATTCCAGCACTATTAAATTGATAATCTCGGAAGTCCTTGTTAATTCTGTTAAAGTTATTATTCTCATGCGATATTAAGAGATTTAATCCAATCGTGATTAAAATTATCGTGAGGAATAAAAACGATTTTTTTCTCGTTATCAACGACAATATCCCAACCATCAAGAATGATTTGCTGTACTATACAATAATTACATATTTTATTTGGAGTATTTTAAATCCATTTGGCAGAAAACTGAACTTTTTAATATTAACTTTTATATCAAATGCTAATTAATTAGCTAAATAGGAAAATAGAATGTAGTGCATTTAATACAACATTGGAAATAGATAAAATTTTTTAAGATTTGTCGTAAAGTTGTTGTGTTGTTAACATTTCGTCAAGAATTAGGTCTCTTTCGTCTGGATTGAGCCATAATAATTCTTCTATGAACTTTCGCTTTTCTTCATTTGATAACAACAATAAATTTATTTTTTCAAAATCTTTCTCCCGTAAGACAGAGAATTCGTATTTTGCTACTTCAGGAATTTGATCAATTGTCATATTCGATTCAACAAATCTTCTGATAAGAGGATGAGAATCTACGATATCTCCTGCGATTTGCTCGGCCGTTAAAAAATGCACTTCGGCTTTATCGGGATCGGAAATGTACACTCTAATCTCGTGGTTACATGACCAACATCTTTCCTCATTTATCTCTAATTTGACAGCACACTCATTACAATATATCGCCTTGCAGTGAGGACATATGAAACTGGTACCTTTAATTGGACCCTTGTGAACGACGCAAGTGACTGGTACCTTTTCAGATTCAATTTCTACTTCCTCATCGATGATTGGTGTTTCAGGTTTGAAAGTAACTTTCGGTTTTGGGAAGCTCTTTTTAGGCGACTTTATTTTTTTACGAGATGATGGTGATTCTATAGATTTACCTCTTTCTGGAAAAGTATAATTTATGTATTTTTCTCGTTTTTTGTCCGAAATATTGCTAACAGGTTCTTTTTTCTTAGATACGATATAATATGTAGAAGAACCGGCTATGGCGCTCACGCTAATAACTGAAGCAACAATCGCTACTATTAAATATTTGCTAATAAACGCGATTAGGCTGAAGCCCAATAAACAAACCAATGAAATTACCAGCACAAGCGTTTTTTTCTTCATTATCGTAATTTTTTTGACCGTATACATTAATGCTTTTGTTGTCTAAATATATAATTGTATTAGAGTTTTTTAAATCTGATTGGCATGAAACTGAACTTTATTTGTTTAATTATAATTCTATTAAAGATTTGCAATTTTTCAATGGATTCTTCCCAAGAATTATTTTTCAAAAAATTGGTGGTTTTCATGACTTTTCTGATCTCCTTCTCATTCCTGCAAAAAATTTGGATTGTAAAAATACCCTTTTTCGTCTTTCTGAGTATTTAAAACGCCCAAATCGCAGAGTATATCTAAATATTTTTTTATAGTCTTGTAGTTCATTCCGAGGACCGCCTTTAAATTAGTAGGCTTGATCACGCCTCCTATATCTTCCAATGTGTTGATAATTTGTTTTACTTTATCGTTCCTCAAATAGAAATACAATTCTTCTCTGTTTGGATTAAAACCATGGGTATAATAAGCTTTTTGATTTCCAAATTCTCTCCATTTCACGCATTCAAATTTCACCAAAAAGCCTAGATGCCAAACGACTTGATTGCTTCCTAAGCCCTCTAATTTCATGAGTTCTGTCATGTTTATCCCGGGCTCCTCCTTTATGGTTTGATATATTTTCTTTCTCGTAGGATTCTCCAAAAGCTCCTGTTTTATCAATTTCGTGCCAGGAAGGATCAATTTTTTCTTGATTAACGATTTGACAACGAGCTCGATCCTGTTCTTATTAACATCGGGATTGTATTTTGTTCGCTTGTTGATATAATCAATTAGATTAACCAAAGAAAAGAGCGACTTTTTTTTTAAGTACTCTTTTGCAATCTCGTATATCTCTCTTTCCTCATTATCTAGCGAACGATACCCCACTTTCACGCAACCGAGTATGAATATTCTTGAACCAATTGGTATTTTATGGTTAAAATATCAAATAAATTATATATAGAATGAATTTTTCATTTAAAAGAGTTTTTGATAAGAACTTTATTGTAATTGTTATAGTTCAGTTTTTGTACCATATGATTTTATAAGATAATATCATCTTTCCATCGTCATTTCTTCGATAAGCCTTGATCGATCTTCCTTCGGAAGCGTCAAATATTCTTTTAAAAACTGTTTTTTCTCTTCTAGAGATAATGACAAACCGTTGATTGCCTCGTATTCTTCTGGCTTTATAAAAGAAAAACCAAAAGGCTTGATTTCAGGAATTTCAACATGTGATTTATCTGTATGAGCATATTCCTTAACGCCTGGATAAGATTCCTGCAATTCTTGAGCTATAAAGTCTATATTTGATTGTAAATCTAACTTCTCTTGAGTTGATAATTCGATCTCCAGCTCGTTGTTACACGACCAGCATTTTTCCCCTTTTAATTTTATTGTCTTGGCGCACTTATGGCAATATATTGTTTGACAATTGGGACAAACATATACGTTACCAACTATTATACCTCGATGCACCACACACGACAATTGAACTTTTTCAATTCCGATTTCTGATTCAAAGTCTTTTTCCTTTTTTACAGTCATTTTGCTGGTATCTTCAATACTTTTAATAACTGGTTCAATTTTATTCCCTGTTAGTCCTTTGTGTTCAATTACTCTCTTTTTTACATCGAAATCTTCTGTTTTTGGACTAACTTCTAACTTTCGTTCAAGAAATCCAAATCGTTTCTTTTCTCGTTTTAAAGTAGGTTTTTCTCCACTTCTTTTCTTCCATACAAATGCACCTCCACCAATTGCTAGGGAACTAACACTCAAAATTGTCATGAAAATAATCAAAATTGGATCAATGACCATTCCGCCAGAACTATTTTTCGTGTAAGTTATTTCAATATTTGAACCAATATTGTCGATTTCATTGGTTTCGTTTATCAAATTGTATGGATCAATATAAATATTAATGATGTGAGTGTTAGAATCTTTTAATTGAGAGTCAAAATTCGAAAGATCAATAATTATCGACCTTACCTCGTTGACGGCTAAATTAAAAAACGAATCCGAATTGTTGTATAATGTCAAGGGGATGGTAGGTATTTCAGCAATCACGACTACTCCTTCAGCGGTCCATATGCCTGAATTTATAATACTTATATTTATTTCATTACCTGATTTTTCCAATCCTCCAAAAAAAACCAAATTTGGTTTTGGATAGCTCCATGTATCATTCGGATTTGTTCCCAAGGACGATTCTACTGCATCGTCAAAACCATCTCCATCGGTATCGGCCGAAGTTCTGAGAATTGTCAAGTTGTTGTTAGAGAAATCTTGATATGCTGGTGTTAGGAATCCGAGAGTGTTCAGTATAAGTAAAGGCGATATAAATAAGATTAGGCAAAAAATAGCAGTTTTTCTATAATTTTGAGAAGTTGATGCCATTTACTATTAAGTCCCAAATTCTTATTATTAACAATAAATGTGAACTAAAATAAAAATATCGTTGGTAAAAAACTGAACTCATAAATATTATATAAAAAAAAATGTAGAAATTTATTTGTTAAATTTTTTCTTTAAGATTAGTATTGACACGATTCCAATGCCACTACAGATCATTAGAATGTTAAAACCAGGTATTGCATCCTCTCCAGGGATTCCGATAGTCACATCAACCCAATTGGATGTATAGTTCCCATATTCGTTAAAGGCAATTACTTGAAAACTATATTCTCCATTGTTAAGATTCGTAATGGCTTGTTGTCGATTTGTCAATCCATTATAAATTTCAACGATCATCAAGGAACTGTTCAAGTTGAGGCGCATATATATTGAATAATTGTCAGCTCCAGGGGATTCCGACCACATTAACCAAATACTTCCATCGGGATCGGGATCATCGGCATCAATTCCTAAGAGAAAATATCCTGGTGGTTGAGGTCCTTCTGAAAGGAGCACCGTCACATTGATACACTGAGATGTGGTCTGACCTAAATAATTAGACGCAACAACGAGATAGAAATATGTTCCGTCTGTATATTCAAAGACTGGAATGGTTGTTATATAATACGATACGGTTGATAATATGGTTTGGTTTCCATCGTAGCTTTCGATATAAATATCGGATTTATAAATGGTATAATTCATTGCACCGGCAGATGGTGTCCACGATAGAGTAAAAATTCCGTCAGTATCGGGAGATCCCGCGTCTGTTTGAAGAGTAAAATTTCCTGGAAGTTGCATTCTGATGTTCTCAATCTTCTGTGCGAAAATTTCTTCATTTCCATTTCTAAAGTCTACCCAAGCAACTATAGCTACTGTTCCATCACATGTTATGACTGGATTATTTTGGTAACCACTTGCTTTGCAAATCTCAGTGCCATCTGTAGTCCATTGTATCACTCCATTAGAATTAATTCTCTGTGCGAAAATATCACTAGCTACCGTCCTATATTCATACCACACAACGATCGCCCCCCCCGCTCCGTCACTGGTTATTTCTTTAGTATATTGATAATTCTCTGTCGAACAAGTCATCACGCCATTTGGTGCCCAGAGTAGCGTTCCCGAGGAACTTATCCTCTGAACATATAGGGAACCTAAGGGCCTCCCATCGTTCCAAGCAATTATTGCACCTCCAACTCCATCACTGACTATATCTGGATCCTTTTGGGTATCATCAGTTGCACAAATCACAACTCCGTTCACCGTCCATTGAACTTTCCCAGAAGCGTTTATTTTTTGGGCGTATATGTCTTGATTTCCGTTTCTAGGGTCTCCCCATGTAATGATGGCACCACCGAATCCGTCGCTGATTATCTCTAAATATGGTTCAGTAATATCCTCTGTACAAATCGCAACACCATTCGTCGTCCATTGAACCGCTCCTATAGAATTTATTCTTTGCGCATAAATATGAGAATTTCCCGATGCGGAGACTAACCAGGTAATTATAGCTCCACCTTCGCCGTCACTTACTATTTCTGGTTGAACTTGGTTTGTCGTCGTGATGCAGATCGCCTCACCATTCTCCGTCCATTGAACTACCCCAGAAGCGTTTATTCTTTGGGCGTAAATGTCATAATTTTCGTTTCTTTCATCTTCCCAAGTAATAATCGCTCCTCCTACTCCGTCGCTAGTTATTTTTGCAATATATTGACTATCTATGGCCGTGCAAACCGCCACGCCGTTCTCTGTCCATTGAACTACCCCAGAAGCGTTTATTCTTTGGGCGTATATGTCAAAATTTCCATTTCTATAATCCATCCACGCTATAATTGCACCTCCTGCTCCATCGCTCGTAATTCCTGAAAGATATTGTTGGTAATTTGCAGTACAAACCGCAACATCATCTTCTGTCCACTGAATAGTTCCATCAGAATTTAATTTCTGTGCATATATATCATAATAATAGTCATTCCGAGAATCGTTCCACGCTATAATTGCACCTCCTGCTCCATCGGTTATTATACAAGGATCTCTCTGGTCATATAGTGTACCGGAGACTAGAACGCCATTATCTTGCCATGCAAACGAAGGTTGCTCTTCTGAAGCCAATTCTATTGTTACATTAATGACATTTGACTCTATAGTGTAGGAATCACAGTCAGCCTCCACCATGAAATAATATATTCCTTCGGTCCCTCCAGAGGCATGATATGAAAGATCCGGAGAGTTTTCAGTAAGAATATATGTGAATGGAAAACCGGGCGTATAGGTCAGGTTCATGTATAATGTGTAGTTTTCTGCTCCTGAGCAAGGTGTCCAGTTCAAATAGAAATCGCCATCATAATCGTAATATAATGAATCGGTATCTGCCGAAAGAACAAATGGTTCGGGAACTTCATAACCAGTTGTTCTGAGGTTTAAATATAACCTCGCTTTTATCGCCATCTCGTCTACGGTGTAAACGCTTACTAATTGATTATAAAGATTCGAATCACTAATCCATCCATCCCAGTATTGATCGCTATAAAGATACCAAAAACCGTTGTTGTGAGAAGGTATTTCGGGAAACTCGGTCGCTAATAATTCTTGCATTTGTGATGCAATCTCAGCTTGCGCCGTGGGATTCCGGGCTTGCACAGTTAATTGTTGATAAAGCGCCTCGTATTCTTGGCTGTACCAATTACTGCTGTTTTGGTTCCACAACGATTCTCCTCGCAAGGAAGCGAGCAATCTCAAGGTCGTGTCTGCCTGTCTTGGTCCAGCCGTTTGCATTGCCATGAAGAAGTCGTCAGCTTCGATGTCTGGGATGTAATCAATTGCAAAATCAACATCAACATGCGAAATAGTAATGCCTAATAATGTAGAAATATCTTCAGCCCAGTAATCACATGTTAGTGCCGTGTCCGTCCAACCGGAAGGATTGATGATTGATAACTCGAAATCGCTAGTCAGACCATTGAATGCTCTTATACCAGCGGCATCAATTGTCACACCAGATTCATCAATAACCCATTTACCACCAGTAAAAGTACAATAGTCATCCATAATTTCTTGAGCGAGGGTTAAGTTATAATCAACGCCGTAGATATCTTGGATTGTTTGGTTGTATGCATCCTCTTGTGATGGACTTGTACCGTCAATAAATCCTTGTTTTGCTCTTCGAGTGTAATTGCTTGCAGCGTGGGAAGGGATCCTATCGTAGTCAATGCAATGCGCAATTGCTTCTCTGAACCAGGTCTCGTTTAACGGATAGATCAAGTGGTTTGGGGATACGGAGAGAATCGAGCCCAAAGCTAAGAAATATTGTCCAGCTTCGCCTAACGAATAATCTTTTCCAAAAAAAGTACCAATATTACTGTTATTTTCCATTAATTCCCATACATTGGCATAATATGTTGAAAAACAATCAATATCTCCAGAATTCAACGCCGCATTTTGAACATCGTTATCGGAATATTCTCTTTTTCCAATATATTTAGGAGGACCAGTTTCCTCGGGATCGCTTTCGTTGTATGCGTTAGGGAGGTCGTTGTATATCACGCCCAAGCCCCACCAATCGTCGCGAAACATGTAGACCTCTTCGACAGATGTGATGTTAAAAAAATGTGGTGCGTAAGGTCCAGAGCACACCATCCAATCGGGATCGAATCCCGCATCGAACCAATCGTTCTTAAAACTAGATAAATCCCCTCCAGAGCTTTCTGTGGCATTAATTTCGGTCCACACGTGTTCTGGAATTATGGGGATGTCTCTTGTTATGAATTCGATGATCTTGGAACTATTCTCGTGTCCGGGATTCAAGAAAAAGGTAACAGTCATGTTAACTCCCGCTGTGACATTTAATATCACCTCCTGCATTTCATCTTGCCATTTTGGTTGGAGAACTGCGAGATCGTAGCTAAATTTAACATCCGAAGGGTCTATATTTTGTCCGTCGGACCATTCTGCAAAGGGATTTAAACCAACGGTAAGTTGATCGCCTTCGTCATTCCAGTTTATATTGGTTCCGATAACAGGTATTAATTGATCTGTAATGTAATCATACCCAAACAAGGGTTCATACATCAAGGCGATACCGAAAGCTGGGTTACTGTCCCAAGGTTTTAAACCAGATGTTGCGGTTTGCCAATAACCCGAGTTCCACACGATTTCGTCTCTATCCCAGTCGGGAGAACTCACGATCGAGATGTTAGCCGTGTTTGGTTCTTGAATGGGCAAAATATCATTTCTACTTTGTTTGTTTCCCATTCCATTATTTCCTTGAACTGTAAAAAATATTCCTGAAAGGATGAAAAAAACGGCTAAGAGGGACAATGATTGTACTTTTCTATTGCGTTTTTTACTCATTCTTAAAATTATTGTTTTTTGTTTAGAATTCATTTTTTTCCTTTGGTTTTAAGTGTATTTAAAGATTTATAATTTGTTAACATCCAAATTTAAATATAAATCCCTTTGGTAAGAAAGTGGTCAGCATAATGATAGATTAGAAACAATTAATCTTAAAAAAAAGATTATTTTGACTTTTTTATTGTTTTTAACGCGTTAGTATACTGCTTCTTGTCAAGGATATAGATTATTCTTGAGTCAAGGCTTTTTTTCTTCACGATATCCAACTCGTCGAGAATCTCAAGATATTTTTTAGCCGTGTTAAAATTCATGCCATGTAATTGCTTTATGGTTGTAGGGGTAATCTCATCGGTAATATTTTCTATTGATTTTAGAATTTTCTTAACTTTCTCGTGCCGAAGATAATATTTCAAATTATCGAGACTATCGTCAGATTGTTGTAAAAAATACGCTTTTTGGTTTCCAAATTTTTTTACTCGAATGAACTCGTACTTTTCGAGAAATGTGAGATGCCATACTACCTGATGATTTGATACTCCTTCTAATTGGATTAATTCGCTTATATTAATTCCCTCGTTATCCTTTATCGTTTCGTAAACTAACTTTCTCGAAGTTAATTTGAGCAAGTTTTCTTTTATCAATTTGGTTCCAGGTTGAATGAGCTTGTTACGGATGAGCGATTTGATCACGCTCTCGATCATGATTTTGTTAACGGAAGGATCGAGTCTAAGCCTGTAGTTTATGAATGTGACGATATCCTCGATGGAAGAGAGCGGTTTATTCAAGAGATATTCCTTAATAACCTCATATATTTTCTTTTCTTCCTTATTAAGCGATTCGTGCGCCACGATTACAACCAAACCATCCGAATTACTTCTTTATTTTTGAAGCATGCTGTTCAAGATTAGTAGATAGTTATAAAATTGATTTTTCGTATAAAAATTATGAGAAAATACGAAAGTATCGGTTAAATTTTAACAAAGAACAGTTTTCAATTGATTGGATCTTTGATATTATAATATCAAGAAGTATCTTCATGTGTTTTTTACATTTATATGAATAAACGCGAAATGGACATTTCACGATCGAAATATAGATGTTATATTTTAAGAATATAGGAATTATTTTTTATTCCCCAACTCATTTACTAATATTTCATCTAATTCTTCTTCAGAATAATCCTTTTCTATTTCTTTGATGTGCCCCTTATTAAAATGATCTTTGAGGCACTTTGGCATGAACCAAGAGATCGAGACCATGAGAACATAAACCATCATGAGAGATGTCGTGATTCCGAATACGATGAGGCTTATAGGATTACCTGGAGATCCCCAGCGAACATATTTAGGTTGAAAAAATTCTGGAATGCTATGAAAACTTAGAACAAAGGAAGAGATTGCGACCAACTTGTATCTCGCTTTAATCCATGGTTCTACATCCTTGTCCTTTAATCGCATATAAGCCATATAACACGAATAAGCAAGCCAATTGAATGTTAGAAAGGTATAAGGCAAATCGAACGAAACTCTCAAGTAATATTCAAATCCACTTTCAATCACTACATTTGGGCCAAAAACATTAATCAGGATCAGTTGAAAAAGCCCAAGTAATATTACTAAAATAAG
>JAEOUI010000345.1 GCA_016839425.1 Promethearchaeota archaeon | reverse complement strand
TTTCTCAGACGACATTTCCTTTACGCCTTTTTGGGTAATTATTTTCTTCTTCAGAGATACTTTCCCCTTTGGTCCCCCATTTTTCGATTTAGCCTTGTAATATCCAATACCAAATCCAACAAGCACGCCAAGCAATAATCCAACAAATAACGCAATCCAAGGCAAGACAGCACTCAATAAATCTGGTACTATTGTTATTGAATGTGGAGCACTGCCATAATCATCGGTAAGACCAACAATCGTACCATCTGCATCTGTTACATAAATATATACATACCAAATACCAGTAACCAAATCTGTAGTCCTTACAATTATTTGTAGGTTCTCGCTGTATTCGGCGGTTGTATTAACCCAACGATCGTGTGGATCTACTAAAGCAACTTTTACATAGAGAGGAGCGCTTTCTGCATCAGATATATTAAATGTGAATACTATATCGGTACCGTAATGAATAGAAATTCCACTCGATGCAGGAACACCATTGATTTGATACGCTTCAATTATAGGAGGATTATTTAAAACGGATAAAACACTAGAAAGCACGCTATATCCTACACCACCATAGCTGTCTTTAGCTGTTATGTTCACCAAATAATCCCCGATTGGAAGATCGTATTCTATTGAAAATTCGCCTTCAAACACGCCAGTTCCATTATTATTGAGAAGCGGAATTGAAGCGGATGAAAAGAAATCGTGCTGGAAGGTAACCGAGACATTCAAGAAAATAGGAGTTTCCTCGTAATCGGATACATTCACGATTATCTTACCATTGTTATCATCTGATCGCAAGATTTCAGCCGGTAAAGATACGCTTGAAATATCAATCTCAGGAGCGTGATTTAATAACTTGAAAGGAAAATACGATACAGCTTTCTCCGTGGTATTGTCCTCGTTCATTTGAACGGCGATATAGTAAGTAGAACCGTAATCGGTAAAAGATTCGTTGATCTGAAATGAAAAATCTTCCAAGCTCGTTCCTTCTAACTTAAACAATTCTGTTGTGTAATCGTCTTCAACCACGGAAATGTTCCAAGAGTTCCAAGAATAAGCGGATTTACTCTCGTTGATAGTTGTAACTAGTCCTGATAATGTTTCGTCAAGGTAATAACCTGTTTCAGACCCAAAGGATACATCACAGTTTGGCTTAATCCAAAAAGTCTCAGTCATTTCATCATTGTTTAATACTTCATCTGTATCACTCATTACATAAAAGCGAACTGTTTGCATGCCTATGGGAGCAAATCTTCCAGGAGTGTAAATTTTACTATAATAATTTTCACTTTCAAAATCGTCCATTGAAATGAGAGAAACCGTGCCGTTACTAAATGTAATTTCCATATCAACACGATTAATAGTACCTCCAGATATATATGTAGTGTTTACCGATATGTTTAAACATTGAAAGTGACGATAAATCGATGAGCCATTAATAGTAATGTCGCTTGGATTCAAGGCCCCTAATGAAGTTTTTAAATCAATATCGTTTTTTGGAGGTTCGGCATTATATCCTTTATTTACTTGGTTTCCCAATAAAATTGAACTAAACAAAGAGAAACTAAAAGCTATTATAAAAATTAAGCAAAATCCGCGAAGTTTGATGTTTCTGGTCATTTTGATCTTCTTAGTTGTTTGTTTTTTAATTTTTTATTTTGATAAATTAAAATGAGCGCTATTGGGACGGAAATCGGTAATATATAACAAAAGAATAATGCAGTCATCGATAATTCAATGGAAACTTCAAAGTAGTTCGAAGTTATCACATTCCCCTCACTATCTTTTAATTCGAAACGATAATTTTTTTGACCGTATTCATAAGGATTTAAAGTCGACATGATGGATGTTTCAATCCTGTTTTCTCCCTTGGTAAGGAGCTTGGTGACAATGGCACCTTGATCAGAATTTTGATCAACAATTATCAATGAGAATCGTTCCGGATCGTTTCCATGATATATTACTTGTAAAATTAATTTAGAATGCTCCCATTGAGGCGTTGAGCTGGGAGCAGACCAGGAAACTATTTCAATTAAGGGCACGATTTCAATTTCGAGCGTTTCCGTGTAATATATCGTTTCTGCTTTTGAAAGGCTCATCACGATAGATTCCGTACCGGTTCCAGTAATATTTAGCTTTACATTTATTGGTTTTGATTCTAATGGCGCTAATGTGATTTCTTGAAGGTACGAATCGATTGCACTTCCGGAAAAGCTTAAATTTATCGATTGAGAATCACTTGGTAGGTAATTTATCAAGTTAAATACGATATCTAATAATTCACCATTTACTACCATTTCATTATAATATAAGGGAGAATATTTGAACGAATCACCAATAGTAATGGGAACTATTTTTTCAAAATATAACACGCCTTCCTTCTTAAACTGGAAGATTAAATCGTCTTCCCCTAATACTGCGTTTTCTTTAGTCGTGAGATTAAAAGATAAATGAGTGAGCTCATTAGTTTCAAATAACACATTCGATATAGATTGATTTTCAATATTAGTGCTGTTTAGGTTAGCGGTTAAAATGATATCGTTTCTCCTGGTATTGTTAATTGTAATCGTGACATTCAATGTAGGGCCTTGGTAGAGTACGCTTTCGAGTCCGATAATCGAACCTACAACCACGAGTCCAGACGATACATCAAATAGTAATTCGGTTGTATCAACTTTATATTTTTCAGAGTAGACATAGACAAATACTGAATAATTTGTCTTGACTGGCATGGATTCAGTAATATCATAAGATAAAATATGAGACTTATTTAGGTCATTAGTTATACCGCTCGTCTCGTTGATTTTGGTCCAGCCACTATCGTTCGATTCTCTAATCGTGTAATTAATTGGAATATCAGAATAATACATCGTACCTTGAAACGCTTGATAACTTAATCGAGATGTGATGTTCATCGCATCTTGATCCACGATAAAGCTTGGTACAGCGTCATCTTGATCCGTATATTCTGCTTCTAATTCGAATGAGTAATATATTTCAGAAGCTTTCAAGTAGGCTTCAATAACCCTCAAGTTTGAAGTAGCGTTTTTATTACTACTTGCCCCTACTGGTCCTGAAATATAATCATAGGCGTTATTAGTATTATCGTAAATATTTGTTTCAAACCCTTGGAATAAGTCGTAGGCCTTGTCGTAATAAGTCATGTTACCCGTGGCCTCAAATAACTTCAGGCAAGCCTGCATCATGAGAGCATTTGATTCTAAGCGTATAGACATGCCTCCCGGAGGGCTCCATTGATCATTACCGGTGGTATTATAATAAGCACTTTGTGCTGCCTCCCATAGGTTATTTTCAATTTTCATATAAAGGAGCGTAGCGTTATCTATATAGGTGCTTATATTGGTGACAATATAATAATCAACGAGCGCCATTATTCCAATTGCGTTCACATCTAAGCGTTTTTCATCGTCATTTATTCCTCCAACATCGCTCCAATCTTCGTTTTTATAAATGTTAAAGCCACCACGGGAGTTATCCCACATATTAGCTATTAGTTTGTCTAGGGTCTTATTTGCCAAGTCGTAAGCATCTTCAATATCGATCGTGCTACCAGAATAAGTCTTATAGATCAACAAATTTGCCAATACAGTATAAAGATTATCGATCGCGTACTTGTACGATGTAGAGGAGTTTGAATGATAAAAACCGTCGTTAGTTTCGTCCCAAAGTTCTGTTTCAAGAAAGTTATAGAGACTTTCGATATATGTATTAGCACCACTACCGTAGTTTTCTAGCAATAGAAAAATGGGCATTAAATTATCCATTAAATATCGATCCCCATCGATTATCTCACCAGAAGTTCCATTTATCGAGTGAACGAAGGTTTTATCATTATCGTGTTCCAAGTTCGTGCCTAATAATTGTATGTATGCGCTAAGAATATCTTGCTCATCGTATTCTGGATCGTATTTGGGAAGCGTCTTGTAAAAGAGCAAATTATCGAGGGAGTAAGTAGCATCGTCGAAAAATGAGGATCCATCTTCGTTTCCAGCCCTATAGTAAAGTAGATTCGAATAAGCAGTTCTAAAGTTCCCGTAAAAGAAATCGTAGATATTACTCATATTTGCTTCATATGGGCAAATCATATAACTTGCGGGAATTGATGACAAGTCTAGATCGAGTGGTTTGAATACTTCAATACCATCATCTAGAATAACATTATTACTTGCAGGTCGTGGAACAGATGCTACCATCATGCTAATTATAAAAATAAAAGCAACTACCAGACCTGCCATCTTTTTTAACGAACGAGTATTCGTTCTCATAATATTTTTAGAAGAGTAAAACCTGAATGAACTCATTGGTGCTAACTTTAAGTGTATATATGCAATTTAATTTAGTATGAAAAGATTTCTTGATTAAATAAGTTTTTTTTTTAATTGCATTTTTTCCTAATGAATTCTGGAAGGTCGGATATGTTCACCCTGACTTGTTCCATCGAATCGCGATCTCTAAAAGTAACTGTATTATCTTCGAGGGACTCATAATCTATCGTGAGGCAAAAGGGCGTTCCCAATTCGTCTTGTCTTCTATATCGCTTGCCGATCGATCCTGCCGAATCGAAAAACGACTTGAGTCGATGTTCTAGCAGGATTTTGTTGACTTCCTTAGCGAGTTTTACGATATCGGGTTTGTTTCTTACTAACGGAAAGACGGCCACAGTATTAGGAGCCATTATGGAATTTAATTTAAGATTTATCCTTCCCTCTTCGACATTAAATGTATTTTCAAGAAGAGTATAAATAATTCTATCGATTCCAAATGCAATTTCGAGTATTTGAGGAACCTCCTTAACTTTAGGATCCTCGCCCATACTCACTTCAAACGATTGTCCAGAAAACTCACCGTGCCTCTTGAGATCGTAATCAGTTCTATCGTGAATCCCGCAGATTTCGACCCATCCAAATTGAGTTGTATTGACCTCCAAGTCCCAAGCATCGTCTGCGTAATGCGCCCTTTCGTCTGGAGAATGTTGTCTAAAGCGTACTACGTCTTCGGGAAATCCTAATTGCATTGTTAAATAATATCCCAAGTGAAGACAATAGGCGTATGCGGGTTTTTTCAGGATTTTTTTCTTGAGCGCTTCTTCTAATGAAGTCACCTTAGGAACATCGATGTTTTTTTCCTGCATTTTCCAGTCAATTAAGGGAATCTTGCTCGTTTTTACTTCTTCGTACTCATCGAAGTTCATTTCTTGGTCTTTTCCTATAAAAAGTTGCAATTCAAATTGGTCGAAAGCCCTCATTCTAAGAACTAATTGTCGAGGTGAAATTTCATTTCGATACGCTTTGCCATATTGGAATACTTTAATTGGGTATTGCCTCCTTGCGTCTTGGTTCAAGCGGTTAAATAATAAATAGGTAGTTGTAGCCGTTTCGGGTCGTAGATAAGCTATTTTATCGTTTCCAACTGATGTCTTGAGCATTAAATTGTATTCCTCGATATTATTGAATTCAGAATCGCATTTAGGACATTTTAAACCGTGTTCTTGTATCAATTCTTCCATTTTTTCAAATGAAAGACCGTCAATCATCATATCAGGGAGCATTTCTTGTAAGTATTTATCTGCCCGATGTAAAGTACTGCATTTTTCGCATTTCAAAACTGGATCGATAAACCTTTCCACATGTCCCGAAGCCTGCCATACGATCTCGGGCATAATTGTGGGACATTCTACTTCTCCAAAACCTAAGGCCCTCAGTTCGCTTCGAAATTTAGTAAGTATATTATTTTTTAATTCCATTCCAGCAGGCCCATAAGAGTAAAAACCGGCTAATCCTCCATATATCTCCGGGGAGGGCCCCCAGACGAATCCTCGACGCTTAATCAAGGAATTGAATGTTTCTATATTGTCTTCAACGATCATGAGCTTGAAAATTTTTTTTTAGTATGCAAAAAAATTAACGATGATATTTGTATTTTGAGATATCTAAAGAATTAAATAAGATTATTTTATAATAAATAATAATCTCAAAAAAAAATACAAATTTTGGTATTCTATCATGATACTTGCGATTCCTGAATACGATATGAACATGTCAAATTGGGCTGCCATCGAGATGGGATTATATTTTCTCGCCGTTGGATATTACATGTTATTGTTTTTTTACTTTTTGGTACTTAAGTACAGAGTATCAAAGAAGATGTACTGGTTATATTTTTCGGGTGTTGCGATATTTCTCGCTTTGGGAAGAATATGTTTCTTATTCTATTACAATTTTATTCCGCCTTTAGGCACAGACAGTACAACCGGTAATATTTTGATGTGGTGGTATCGTTTTGCCACATTTTTTACTTGGATGGGAATTGCGTCTGCAATGGGCGTATTAGGCATTCTTTTACTTCCTACTCCGGTTGATAAAGATAGGGTAATAAAGGAAGACTCCAAGATCAAGCAAGCACTTAGAGTCTTTTTAAATCACGACCTTAGAAGGTATGTTGTAAGAGTTTTATTAATCGTGCTTCCCATCATCATCGGTATCTTAGCACTCTCACTTCCCATTAATTTATTTATTGACCCAGAATTAAATGATGAATACAACATGGGCATTACGCCAATTTTGATTGGAACTTATCCAGTTGGTAGATTTCTCTTGAACTTGGTATTTCTCCCATTATTAGTATTTTTAATCCCATTAATGTTTCTTTTATTGGCCTGGAAAACTTTCGGCGTGTTAAGAAAATCATATGCTCTCAATGGATTTGGTTTCATGATATATTTTGCGGGAAGAATTCTACAAGGGGCATTTGATACATTGGGATGGCCTCACATGGAGGCTACGGTACCACCCTTACTCATCATCTTATCGTTGCTGATATTAGCGATAGCTAACAATGTCGAGCAACTCAAGTAATTTTTATATTTCCAAATTCACATTTTTATCATAAATATTTGTTGTAAAAGAGGTTTTCCATTAGTTATATACCTATAACATACTATAAAGGGGATTTCATATTTCAATTCACGGAAACCAGAACATATTGCCTTTGTTTTTACGTAAGAATTCTAATTTACCTCCCATTCGTGAAGATGAGGAATTAGCTCTTGCATATTATTTATTAACAAAAGACATGAAAAGCGGAGAGAAGATTCTTTCTTTTTCGAGATTACTCTGGCCGTTTGCAAGCGTTCCAGGTACAATTTCAACGCATGTGATTTTAGATGGCCTGGCAATCATGTCGAAAAATGGAAAATTATCAAATCCACCGAGACAACCGCTTATAGGACATCTTTTAAGGGATACAGGTAAAAAAAACGAAAAAGAACAGTTGCAACAAATCATAAATATCATTACATACAAGGATGTTGATGCCGAAATTATTGGTGAATCCGAAGAATCAGAATATCAATCGCTCGTTATTGAGGGCTTATTAAATCCTGATTTCCTTCAAACTATTGTTAACATGCTTCCATATATTAAAATTGAACAAGTTACGAATTACATGCCATTAAACTCAAAAATATCAACTGAAACAGCTATAGATATCGCAGAAAAATATAGAAAAACATTTGAACAAATGAAGGGCAATGCTCTAAGATGGAAAAATCAAGTTGATTTAATTAGTAAATTTGTTGAAAAAAAACTTTTAGATTTGAAAGTTGCTCTCTCTGATGTAAAACAGCGTTTTAGCTCCCAACTAAAAAAAACCTCTTCGATTATTGACGATTCGCAAGTTGAACAACAAAAGGATCACAAAGGCGACGAGATAGAAAATTGGAGAGTGGAAGAAAAGAAAAAAATCATTCAAAGCGTTTCGATACTTTTTCTGACTATTGAAAGAACCTTGGAAGATATGATAAAAAAGAATAAATTCTTTACGCGGGACGAAATTCTCAAATCAAAAGTCTTTGAGGATCTACATCCGCGGTTTTCAGATCATTTTGACTATTTAAAAGAGCAAGGAACTAAATTCTTAGATGTTTTAAACGCATTATATCAAAAATATGATGAAATTTTAGGAAAAGCTAAATTGATTGACGATGATGCGGCCCAAAAATTAAAAGAACACGATATAGATTTAAAAACTCGTCTACAAGATAGAAATCTCCAATTAAACACTATCGAAAAGGAACAGGAAAGCGCAGTCTTAGAAATTACATCGTATAGAGATGATTTAGAAGCGTTATACAACCAGATTTCAGGAATAATCGTTCAAAAACATAACATATGTTTGATGGAAGCCGAAGAACTGAAACAATGGTCCCTACCTGATAATAAATCAGAATTTTTTGCAATGCCCATTCGATGGATGTACATGCCGCTCTATGCTATGTTTATTGAAGACGAGGATATGATGGAAGAAAGAATTAACATTGTATTTCCCGGAAGAGTAAACGATTCCAGTTCGATTTATGAGATATTTTCAGACGCTCTAAAAGATCTTCAAGCTATTTTAGTTAAAAAAGTGGAAGACGACATGATAACCAGATCAAACTTCGAATTTAGTTGTGAAAATAGGAACCTTTCAAGGGACCCAAATATAAAAAAACGCTTGATGAAAGGAATATCTTCATTGCGCTATTTAGATTTACTAACCACTGATACCGAGAAAAAAATGCGCGATTCTCTTGCCTTGCTCCCTTGAGAGCCTAAACTTTTTTAGGTTGCATAAAAGCTATCTGTTCCTTTTATTTTTACCTAACCCATAATGTTATTTAAATATTGATTATTCAGATAGTTATGTCTGAAGAAGGCGACAAGCTCGTTGAAAATGGTTTAAATCGAAATGTTTTATATTCGTTCTTAGCCATTATGTGCATTTCTTTTTGTATTGGTATAATCACTAGCGTTGTACGCTTTATAAACGGTGTTCCTTTTGGACACGATTTTCGATATTATTACATTGCTGTAAAACAATTTTGGGCTGGTCAGGATATTTACGATATAGAAGGATATCTATATTTAAATTATTTTTGCGTTATATGCGTTTGGATGTTGTTACCCGAATATTTCAGCTTTTCGATCCATATAACGATAACGATAGTAATGTTTTTTTATATTCTAAAAAATGTTAAAAACGAATACGAGGAGTGGTGGTTGTATGGTAATATCCTTATGGTTTTTTGGTGGTCGATGCTTTTTAACACAAATATTTGGATAACCTTTTCTCTCTTCATGTATCAAAAGAATAGGGAAAAATGGTTTTCCCCACTTTTTTTACTGCTAGCTTTTTACAAATTGACTTCTGTTATTGCATTTGCTATATTGTTTTTAATCAACCTATATTACGAAAGAAAAATAAGAAAAGAGATAATTCCAGCTTTAATCCTCGTTATCATCATTACTTTAGTATCCTTTTTCACGAGTGCTGGTGTTAGCGGAAACGCCATTTCTTACAACGATATTCTCATTTTCTTACAAGTACCTCACTACTTCTGGTGGTCCGTGCCGATTCTTGCTTTTATTGAATATAAAAAATATCCTGTTGAGAAGGTTAAATGGTTTTGGATATTGTTTTGTGCGTTTGAAATAATTTTATGTCTAACTTTTCTCCCCATAATTACTGAAGGTATTGAAACATTTATCTCATAGAACTACAAGGATTGAATTTTTTCCTTGACCAATTGAGAATTAAATTCGTCCTTTAAAATTTGATATAATTCCTTAGCCTTTTCAAAATATTCAAGAGCTAATTCCTCCAAATTAAGCTTTATATAAAGATCACCTAATGAATGTGATGTATCTGCTACTTCTTTTTCGTATCCTCCCTCCTGGAATAGATTTAACGCCTCTTCGTAATAATTTAAAGCCTTAGAATTGTCGTTATCTATTTTAAGAATGATTTGAGCAGCTAAAATTTTGACTAACGCCTTATCATACAACGCCCCAAATTTTTCATACGCTAGTGCAGAAAGATCAAAATAATCGATCGCCTTATCAAAAATTTCTCTAACAGAATATATCTTACCCAATAATTTTAAAACTAAAGCTTGGTCAAGACTATCGCCTGATTCGTATGTTCTTAAAGCCTCAAGGCATCTTAAAACGCTATTTTCAGCTTTATCATAATTACCCGTTTTAAAATAAATCTTACCAATATAGAGATAACATTCCCATTCCATTTGTGATTTAGAATAAATTGAAATCCTTTTACTAATTTTTTCAATCAAATCTAAAGCATCGTTGAATAATTTTAAGGCTTTCTCAAAGTTATTTGGCCCCTTATGGTAATTAAGTTTTCCGTATTTTATTAATGTGATAATGGTTCCGTTAATATCCCCAATTTGGTTAAAAATAAAGGCGTTTCTATCGAGAATTCTTTCAATGGACTCGTAATTTTTAAACGAGAATAAAACATCAATCAAATTTGAAGAGGATTTAACTTCTTCCATCACGAGATTTTCATTTCGAGCAAGATCAATTGCTTTCTGATAATATTCGTAGGAATGCTCAAAATCTTTAGTTAATTGGTAAATATTTGCGATGTTATTATAGGTTCTGATAAGTTTTTGTGATTCTCCTAAATCCTTGAGTAATTCAATTGCCCTATCAAATTGATAGATGGCTTCGTCGTAAAATCCAAGATCCTCTTGAATCAAACCAAGTTCATTGTGACATATTGCCATGTGCATCTTATCGTTGTCAGATCCATATGAATGTAAAGCAAGCTCAATAATTTTTGCAGAAGTTTCTAAATCTCTTTTTTGATAATATAGTGAGGCTTTTTTTAATAATAAATCCCCATTTATGGTTCCTGAGGCTTCTGTTGTATCTAACATTGCATTAATCTTCTTAATCTTTTGATCGATAACATCGCTATCTATCTTAGAAATATTAAAATCCTCGTCTTGCTCATCCTCGTACTGCAAGTAGTTGTAAGGTTGCAAGCTTTTATTGAGGGAATTTTCTTTTTGTGAGAGAAAAGTCAACAATGGTTTCTTACAATGAATGCAAAATTTATCAGTTTCTATCACTTCTTCGTTACAATAAGGACAATTTTTCATTTTACATTACTTATTAATAATTTACTACTAAAGTAAAGATAATTTAATTATTTATTTTTCTTCCTTTTCTCTACCTTTTCGATATGTTTTTAGACCTTCCTCGATATCGCTTTCACTAAAACCAAATGATTTTAACAACACAGAGATCTGCATAATAGCGTTTTTTGCGTTTATTTTCTCAGCCAAATATAGAGCTTTTATTAATTGATTAGTTGCATCTCTGATTCTACCCATATAAAACAAGCATTCGGCCACATAACTCAAACCTTTTATAATTAACTCAGAATAATTCGAATCTATTGCCATATTTGTCCCTTTTTTGAAATATCTCAATGCTTCCTGGTAATTATTTTCTTTATTTAATATACCTAAGTTAAAATACGATACGATTATACCTTGCTTGTCTTTTAGCTCCTTGAAAGCTTTTAAAGTTTTTTTATATAATTCAAGGACCACATCCCATTTTTCTTCCTTTTCGTAGATTAATATCAAATTTTGAAGACATTCTAACAGACCGTACACATCGTGGTTATCAGAGCAAATCGCACTACATTTAAAAAAAACATCGCTCGCCTCATCTAGCTTTTTTAATTTAATGTAAGCGCTTCCGATTCCAATCAAGCATATCGCTTGTTCTTTGACTTGAAGGAGATCTTTATATAATAGATTTGCTTGTAGATAATACTTAATAGATTCCTCATGGTGTTCTTTTTTGAAATAAAGCGCACCTAAAAGCCCCAAGACAGCCGCTTTTCCAAATCTATCTTGCTGTTTTTCGAAGAAATCCAAGCACGTTTTGAAGTACTTCTCAGCATCATCATATTCATCTATCTCAAGCATGAGTAATGCGATCTCACTAAGAACGCGAATGTATTCTGTTCCTTTCCCTTGAATTCTGTCAATCTCATCCGATAGAGCAAGTTTCTCTTTGATTAATTGTTCGATCTCTTCACGAGTAAGAGTAATATCTTCTTTTATTTGCATCCTGAGAACCATTTATAGATAAATTTGTTTTGTATTGCTTGAATTAATAAATTATTGTTGTATAATAGATTCTAAGATGTTCACAGCATCTTGAATTACTTTTGGACAAGTTGTTTCAAAAACATTATCCTTTCTTGCTTTTTGTATTCCCTCGTCAGTTGACATATCAACGCCAGTTATTTGATTGCACATGATAGTGTCGTTTCGCTCTTTAAATTGTTTTACAAATTCCCTTATATTTTGATATGTTATTTCGTGTGAACCCGTATTATCATCATTGATTTTCTCAAATTTAAGCCCGATAACCATAAATGCTCCTGTTACTGCACCGCAAGTGTTTCCTATCGTCATTCCGCCTCCGAATCCACCAGCAATCATTAAACAGAGTTCCTTACTGATTCCGAATCTTGGTCCATATCGAGATAAAACAAATTGAGCACAATTAAATCCCTTTTGAAACCACGATAATATTTCTTGTGTGTTTAATTCCATTATAATTACCTGACATAATATTTTCTTGTGTAATACATATTAAGAATCTTGGACTAATTATTTTTGGGAATTTAAAAGTGAAAAGTAAAGTGAGATAAAAATGAAATTTAAAGCGAAATTGTGGGATAAACTAGATGAGAATAAAGTAAGATGTCGAGTGTGCGCCAACGAGTGCGTAGTATTAGAAGGAAAAGTGGGAATTTGTGGAACAAGAAAGAACATTGGAGGAGAATTTTATTCGTTGATTTACGGTTCTTTAATATCGAAGGGTAGTTTAGACCCAATTGAGAAGAAACCATTATATAATTTTTGGCCTGGAGCTACTGCGTATTCTATAGCATCAATAGGGTGCTCGTTTCGTTGTTCAAATTGTCAAAACTGGACTATTAGTCAAGCAAGTCCGTCTGATAATGGTACATCAGGACATTACGATCTTGAAGAACTTAAATATCGTGAAATGAAGCTCGTTGAAATGACACCTAAAGAACTGGTCTCAAGAGTTATGAAAAGCGGCGCTCAAACTCTCGCATTTACATATAACGAACCACTTATTTGGCACGAATGGGTTTTAGACATAACAGAATTGTTAAAGAAAAAAGATATTAAAACAATTTTAGTAACTAACGGATATTCCACTTCCGATGCCAGCGAAGAACTAGTAAGTGTCGGTATTGATGCAGCTAATATAGATATTAAAGCGATGGACGACGATTTTTATAAAAAGATCTGCGGAGTTAAGTCCGTAAATCCCGTATTAGATACTGCTAAAAAATTTAAAGAAAGTGGAGTACATGTTGAAATCACGAACCTTATAATCCCAGGTTTTAACGACAAAAAGGAAGATATCGAAATGCTATGCAATTGGGTCGTTAAGAACTTGGGAGAAAATACACCCACTCACTTCTCGGCGTATCATCCCGATTTCAAAGCACCATCTTCTGAGAGGACACCAGCGAAAACCTTAGATATGGCATATACTATTGCCAAAAATGCTGGACTTTACTTTCCTTACATAGGTAATATTCATCACGAGAAAGGAAGCAATACATATTGTCCTGATTGTGGGCATCTTTTACTCGGAAGGGCTGGTTATATGTTTACTAAAATTGAGGTCAAGGACGATAAAAAGTGTCCTAAATGTGGTCGAGATTTAAAAAACGATATTCTTGGTAATATTTCGGTTTAAATAATAAATACTTACTGGCACAATTGGTCTAAATTAAATTAATATGTAAAAAAATAAAAAATAGTGATTAGTAAGGGACAATCGAATATCCAATTACTACAAGAAAGCCTTGAAGTACGCAAAAAATTGCTACAATTATAGCAAGAGGAGGCCAAGATATCGCCTTGGAAGCAGTCATGAAGCCTTTCGAAAAGAACTTTACAACTATTGCAGAGAGGGCAAAGATGACGATAAATAAAACTACGAGAACCCATTTTATTTCAAGTACTTCCACGACTTCGTATCCTTTTTCTGGTATGATGAGCGCGACTATTATCGTAATAGCTGAAGCCGCAATAAGAGCTAAAACCGTAGCAATTGGTAGATCGTTAGCAGGTTTTATGAACGTAACTACACCAAGGATTACTAATAATATGGAAGTGAAATAATTAATTTTTTCTCCAACTATAACGCCATAAGCAACACTAGGAGGAACATCCCTATTTAATAACCCGATAACGCCAACAATTATGCATAGAGTCCCCACAACAAAGCCCAATAAGGTCAAGCCCTTTAAGAATTTAGTTATTTTAAAATTCCAATCTTCAACCTTTCTTTCCTTAAAGGATTTCCGCCTATACCCTTCGTAGAGCCCAAAGATCAGCCACATGACCCCAAGTAGTATCATGAACAATCCAGCGTATCCCGCGACCGGTCTGAGAATATCACCTATATTTTGTAATATCACGAATGTTTCACTTTAGATTTTAATTTTTGAATTATTGTTACTTCAACAATCATTGGTTTTAAATATAATTCTAACGGAGTCCAATTTTTTAAGAGAGAAATTCAATTGATTTTTTGATATGTTCTAAATACATCTTAATTTCTTGTTGAGTCTTGTTTTCATCCCAAGAATATTCTGATGACATTAATTTTGCAACTTTAATTGCGATTTCTTCTTGCTCATCGTGTCGAATAAGTATCGATATTTCGGTTCTACGACAAAGTACATCAATTAAATGAGGCGCTAGCTCGTTTCGAAGAATATAAATAATTTCAGCAGGAATGAACTGCGAGCCTACTACAAGTGGTTCAATGAGGGATTGATTTTTTGATGCTATCTCCAAAATTTCAAGCACTCCTCTCCCATATTGTTGGTATAAGGCATCAATTGTTTTATCATCAAGAGCGAGATTACACGCCTTTATTTTTTCATCAAAAAATTCTCTCTCGAGCGATGCTATATATATTTGTTTTGAAAATCCCTCTTTTCTAGAAATATTTTTGAATATTTCTTGTTTCTCCAGCTCTAAGAACAAGTCTTCTGCCATCTTTCTAAATGTCGTGAGTTTTCCTCCCGTAATCGTCAATAAGCCATCTTCGGAAAAAAATATCGCATGTTTTCTTGATATTTCGCTTTCAGATTTTCCTTTCTGCATCACCAAGGGTCTTATGCCTGCATATGCAGAGACAATGTTTTGATAGCTAAGTTCCGCATTAGGAAAATAAAATTGTACGGATTCGATTAAATAATCCGCGTCCTCTTTCGTGCAAAAAGGATTCATTAAATCTCCATTATAATCTGTATCGGTAGTTCCAATAAGGGTGAAATCGCCCCTTGGTAAGACGAAAAAAGCCCTTCCGTCATTTATTGATCGAATTATTGTTGCCATTTGATTTTTCACATGTTCTTTCTTATAAACTAAATGAACGCCCTTTGTAGGACGAATCAGGGGATTTGGAATATCATCGGGGTAAAATTCTATCAATTTATCTGTCCATATTCCAGTTGCGTTTACTACCTGTTTTGCATGGATATTGAATATAACATCTCTCTCTAAATCTTCGCATTTTACACCATTGATCTTCCCGTCTTGCTTGAGATATTCTAATACTTTGCAATAATTTAAAGCATCTGAACCGTAAATCACCGCTTCTTTAATTGTCTCGATGGTAAGTCGCGCATCGTCCACATTATTATCATAATAGATTGCACCACCTAAATTTCCTTCTCTTTTCATTTCGGGTTCCATTGCAGCAATTTCTTCGGATTCGTGCCAAGAATTTTGCTTATAATTTTTATACTCTTGGTCATTATCGCTTAAAAAGTCGTATAATTTTACTGCAGCCTTTATTGATCGTTTTTTGTCTTTCCCACCTTCCCAATGAACAAATAAAAAGGGAATGGGACGAATTAAGTGCGATAAATGTGCCCTTAACCAGTTTCTTTCGGTCGTGGCTTCCTTTACCAATTCCATTTCGGCACTTGCGAGATACCTTATACCTCCGTGAGCTAATTTAGAACTACGTGAAGAAGTCCCAGCAGCAAAATCTTGCATGTCAATTATTGCAACTTTTAAGCCTCTTAAAGCACCTTCTCTCGCAATTCCTGCACCCGTAATACCTCCACCGATAACGATCAAGTCGTACATGGTTCCTTGAAGTCGTTCAAGAATCTGCTTCCGATGTTCTTGGTTCCATCCCGTGCTAATAAACGCTTTTATCAATCTTTCGTCCATTCTATTGTCACCACTCCTTTTAATTCGTATTAATTAAAAAATCCTACTTTTTAAGATATCTTCGAGAAGATAATTGAAATCCAAAATATGCCGAAGCAACTGATAGTAAAAAATTAATGGGAAGGTTAGCTAATGTTATTTGGGCAAATAAACTTTCCACGGATACAACATAAAAAACAACTTCAAAAATGATAATGCCAATAGTGTTAATCCAAGCATATTTTTTATCTGGAGCCAAAAATCCTGAAATTAAGTTTGGAATTACCGTGAGGAGGAGCAATGTAATAGAAGTATATACGATTAAACTGAAAGTGAAAGCATAAAACAAGTCTTGAAATAAATTTGTAAGGTATATTGATGCAAGTACTAGTATTATCATTACAGGTGTTAACACTAATAATGTAGTAATAAGCAATATTGGTGCTGATGGAAATGTTTTTCTCCTCATGTTAAGTTTAAAAATTAATTCAATAGTCGCACGGTCAAGTCTTTCGGGATCTTCGAACGAAGGAAACTCGTTAATAAAGTCCAAGATAATATTATTTAAAATATCTTGAATGAGGCCCATATTATCTCCAGGACTTACGATCGCTGCAGCCATAAGCCCCTCCTTAGGGTTTGGTTGTAGCACGACTTTATTCTCTTCGCCCAAATCAACATTTCTTACGGCAGTATTTAACGCCTCTCTGCTAAAATTTGCTATTGAAGCGAAGAAGCCGATAAGAAGGTTTGTATCAAAATGTACGCTCTGATATTCTTTTGAATATAAAAGAACACCGTTTTCTTGCATCAAGTATATACTTTTTATCATTATTTTTACCTCAATTTATATTGCATGCCCAATCTACGACTTTCTAAAAATTCAATATATTCACCTAAAGTCGCTTTAAAACGCTTGAAATTGTATAACTTTGGACCAAACAATTCCAATAAATAAAGTAAGATTATTTCTGGATCTTCTTTTACGAATAGTTTATATTTTTCATTTCTTCGCTCTTCAATAATAAAAACCGAATCTAATGAACGCATTTCCTTTATTGAATCTCGTTCAGGATTGCTTAGTTCTATCGTAATAATTTCACCTGATTGTGGTAATTTATGCACATAGTCTTCAACAGAACCTATAGACGCCGTTTCTTCCGTTATCGTTAAAACTTGATCACAACTTGAAATAATATCCTTGGAGCTGTGAATGATAAATGCTACATGAAATTTTTGTTCTATGTTTAAGATACAATTATTGAGTTTTTCAATTTCTAGACGGCCCAAATATGTTGTAGGTAGCGAAAGCATTATTAAGAAGGGTTTCTGTAAAAGAGCCTTGGATATCAAAAATAGAATTTGATCTAATTTTGATAATTTCTTGACTTTATCGGTTTTCCTATCGAATAACCCAGTTAATTTTAAAATTTTTGAAATATAATTTTTTTTAGATACCTTTTTTCGTGTGTCAACAATTGACCATATTTTTGATATTATCCCTATTTTGCGAGTTATTTGAGGAATTTGAATGTATTTTTTTGTTTCAAGCATTTGGGATTTTTGATTATAATTTTTCGCCATTGCTCTAAATATTGTCGATCCACTTAAAGATAAATCCTCTTCAGAAGTAATAGTGACTATTTTTTGCATTTCACTCTTTAATAATAATTGCACATTTTTCCCAAAGATTTTTAATTTTCCAGTAAATGAAAGATTTGTACCTGATATGGTTTGAAAGAATTCCAATAAGAGGTTCTGTTTATATTTAGGCTTTTCGTGAGATTTCGTGTTGTAGAAAATTCCCATTGATTGACCGCGTAATATTTTAAAAGAAATCCTTCTGAAAGAATCGTTAACTGTCAAATTATCGAGAATTATCTGTTGGGAACCACTAGGTAACTTATCGAGTTTTTTTTTTTGAATAATTAAGGATATAAGAAGGTCGATGCATTCTGTAACATGATGAGGATTATCACTATTCCAATTTTTGAATAATTTATCGTCTAAAAATTGGTTTATAGATAATATTTTTGATAAATATTTTGAGAAATGAAACTTTGGAGGAAGAGGATAATTCTCAAAATTGACTATAAACCTTATAAAAAAGTTTTTGAAATGAATTACAATTCTTCTTTTA
>JAEOUI010000344.1 GCA_016839425.1 Promethearchaeota archaeon | reverse complement strand
TTCCAAAAAGAGTCAATAATGCAAATGTTCAGCATAGCACTCAAAAAGATTTCAGAAACTTCTGAAATTGTCGAAAATATTCTTGAGGATTTCACGAGAACGATAGATGCAAAAGCGGCAAGCTTGATTTCAATGGACGGGTTAATTTTCGGTAATTACACTAAAAGTAGTACGAATGAAATGTTAATAAACAACACGGCATTATTGCTCCAGACTCTTTCCAATTTCCACACATCGATAGGGCTCATAAGAGAAAAATCAATCTTACTAGATTTTCCTTTAAATGCATTTTCAATAAGTGGAGAAAAATTATTTGAATATTCTGACCTTCAGATTCCAGTATTTTTATGGATTCTTACTAACAATATCGAACTCGTTCACGAAAAGCTCGAATACTTTAAAGAACAATTATTACCATTGATAAATATGTTTTTATAAGATAATATTAATAATCAAGTTCTTTATGGGCTTTAAGAAGGTATCTCGAACTTTCATCAAGCATCTTCTTTGCTTGTTCTAGATTGAGAACGACATCATCTAATCCATTTTCTCTGGCCACTTCCTGCCATTTAGTAAAGGAATCTTTGTGACTATCGTTATGTTCTGCCCAATGTATTAATAATTTAGAGAGTTTTAATAGATCCTTGTTTTTCTTTTCCATAATTATCGTTTAATATAAATGAATTGATATTAATATTACTTATTAATATAAAACGAGAATAAATAAAAAAAAAAAGAAATAAAATTGAAAAGGATTAACTACGACACATCCTTTCAAGTAAGGTGGGATCAACTATTTCCTTAGGCTTCCAACCTTTTTCTTTCAAGTAAGCCATAATACCATCTTTCATTGAGATGGGAATGTCAGCTTCTAACCGAATGAATTTATCTAGATCCTCTGGGAATTCGACACCCTTATACTTCCTTTCCAAATCAATCCAATGAGATAATTTTATCATTCTTCCCTTGGAGTTGTCAGCTGGTCTTAAAGCTAGTTTTGCTACCAAGCAAATTGCTTGTTCGATGGATTCGGCTGTAGTTAAAAGGTGTTCCGGACCAGGTCCGACAACATGACCACTAGAACCGTCCCTTGCGTTAAAAACTGTCCATTCGTCCGTTTTATCAGAACGTCCGACATAAGCCCTTCGGTATTCTGCTGCGTGTGGACCGACAACGGCAGGAATGCCTAGACCATTTGCCATACTAGCGATACTTGCGGCTTTCTGAGACATTGCACCCCATGCAACTCCAACAGCTCCAACTCGATTGAGGATATAGTCAGCTATTTCTTCGAAATTTCCCCTGAGAGGTCTTCGGGCAAAGATATTTGCTACTTTGCAAGCAGCACCTGTAATGTGAGGATTTGAAACACAAGAGCCAACATTTACTAATCCACCTCTATCAAAATCTCCAGGGAATCTATCGTAAAGGGTTTTTCCCTCTTCGTCCTTTACCAATCCAATATCCATAGCACCACAACCAGAAACTACAACAATGTATTTTCTATTTAGGAATTCCTCCGCCATCTGATATAGTTCTTTTATGCTATGAGCGTAATCTGCACATCCGATAATTGCTACAATTCCAGGTATTTCTCCAAGTACTATTGGTGCTCCAACATTTCGGATTTCAGTATCTTGAATTGGACCCCTACCTGCTCGGCAGTTGTATTTTTCGTTTCGAATTTGTTCTCTGCCAGCGTGCATTAATAGCGTCAAAGGAGATACATCTTTCATACAATCGGATTCACATCGTCCACAACCCAAACAGTCGTCAAAAACGCTTGCTAATAAGGAAAAGTCTCCCGATTTAGCTAAATTGACACCCTCCGTTAAAGGTAAATCATTAGGACAATTTCGTTGGCAATTCCCACATCCATTACAATTCATTGCCATATCAATGCATCCCTTTTCATCGGGAACTCCACTTTTGGACTTTCTTATGGGTTTCACTTTAATTGCGGTCTCAGCAGCTATTGCCCCCGCTTTAATAGGATCTAAGATTAACACCCCAGGCATTTTACCACTGACTAAATCATTAACAATTTCGTTTATGGGATCGTTTGTCCTGTCTGGAAGTCCACCCATATTTTTCTCATTCGTAGCTATAAAGGGAGCATTCACTAATTGGGCTTGTTCGAAGGACCTGAGGTTGACACATTGTTCATCAACCATCACGACATCTGCTAATCCTGATCGGATGAAGTGTAATTGTCTTGACATTGATCCTACTATTTTAGCACCATCGTAATAACGAGTTAAATCATGGGCAGTACAACAGATTGCTCCAACATCTATCTTATTTTCGTATCCTTTTTCCCTCATATAATCTACTAATTCTACTCCAGGAGCGACATTGTGTCCAATCATCAAGATAGTAGCTTTATTAGTGTCCATCGTGCCCATTCCTAATTCTACTATAGGAACATTTGGATCGCCAATTGGAAAGCCATATGCTGCCATTTGAACCGCATCAGATATTTCCATACCAACAGAATCGGCTAAACCTGCTAGAAAGCTTTTTGATTCGTAATCTAAATAACTTGACTCTTGCCCGGTGTGCCCCGAAGCAAGTAGATGCGTTATTGTATAATGAACCCATTCCATGGCAGTTTCTAGATCTTCTAAGGTTTCAGGCTTCATTCCAACAACCAATCGAGTGTGTGGCATTTCCACTGCTATATTTGAACCAAAATTAATAGGAACATTACCATACTTCTCTTTTAGCCAATGTAATAAATGATCGCCGTGTGCACTATGACAGGCAGCACCAATACAACAAGCAATTTCAACGATACGAGCTTGTTGCGTTTCCATGTTTATACCGCAAGCGCCAGTTCTTCCTTTTGAAAGGTTACACTTGCCATATGTACAGAGACAACACATGTCGCAGATTGGCATGTAAAAAGGTTTGTATCTTTCCATTAATCTCATGAACCAATTTCGAAGAGTTGGAATATGAGGTTTTGGATGAGGGCCCATTGGTTCCCACTCGGTCGCATCGCCTTCGCTCACGATCTTTCCCGTAGTGAACTCAAAACCCTTGATCGTGCCGAAAGCGCCCTTGTACGAGTCGATTTTAATTTTTGCGCCTTCTTTAGACATTTATTTCACGTGTTATTTTTATTTAAAAATAATTTTAATAATTACTAACATTAAAGATTATTAAAAAATTCTATGTATATCATGGCTCAGCGGATTTAAAAGTTAATGATTATATTCCTAAGCTTTTTTTGGGTAAATATTTACCAAAAAAAAGTGTGAAGTTTCACACTAAAGGTTCCAAAGAAATTAGATTGTTTATTTAAGAGTTTTAATATAAAATTATTGATTATCTTATGATATAGTTAAAAAGGTCGTTTTCAACTTGAAAAATACTATAGAAAATATGATAATTTAAATAGATTTGAGAAGGGAGTCAATATCTCTTTCTTTAGAACCACTTCCAACATCTATATCGTTGTCATCGAATTCTTCGCTGACAAGAGTATATTTGAAAACGCATTCATCTTGACCTAACAAGAAACATTTAATTTCTTCGCTATCCACATCAACTTGCATATTTTCAAACATTCCGTGAAAAAGTCCTTGATAGATTCGGCATATATTTTTAGCCATGATATTTTCCTTTTCTGGTACAGATAAAGGTTCTTTAACGGATATTTCAATATTATTTTTGTTAAAAACGGCTTCTAAAACGCCATAACCAAGTTGTTCTAGGGTATCTAATATTCCTATGATGGCTTGTTTTTTTGTTGATAATGTCTCGTTTGTCCACGCAACTTCAGGAATTAAACTCGCAGAAATCCCCTTCCCCATACTTTTACCCACCCAAATGAGAATATCTTCAGCAGAGCTTCCGGAGAACTCCCCAAACTCGATTAAATCTATGGGCCTCAACATCAAGAGTCGTAAATCCTTGTTTCCCAAGTAGAGTTGACCCATTTTATCGTCAATGTTAACGCTCATATCTTTTTTTGATCTTTTAAACATTTTAGAGGCATAATAATTAATTGTTTGATGTTATGATATTGTTCGCTTTGATATTTAAATTTAATTAGATTAAATTTTATTTTTAGAAGCAAGAATGTAAAGATGATATTAGGATCATGAATTGTAGATGATAAAAATAATCAAAGCAGGATTGAACGAACTAAGATTTTTTATAAGAGTTCAACAAGAAGCTCGTAAAATTCTTCAATATTATAATTATCTTTCACTGAAGTGAACAAGAATTCCATTGTTCTATCATTAAGTTTTTCAAGCTCGAGAATATCAAATATTTCATGTTTTAATCGTACTAGATGTTCGTTAATATCTCCATCTCCATTTTTAGATAATTGGTTTATTAGATCTATTTTATTCCCTAATATAAGTATCGGAACATCAGATAATTCAAGTCTATTAATAATTCTATGTAGTTCAGTCTTTGATTCTTCAAATTTTATCTGATCGGAAACATCAACCATGTATACTATTATGTTCGAATCTTGGGCACCAGAAAGCCATTTTTTCCTAAAAACGAGCTGTCCGGGCATATCCCAAAAAGCAATTATACCAATTTCATCATCGTCTATGTGTTCGATGTTAAATTTTCTTGTTGGTTGGAAATAATTATCCTCGTATTCTCCCGTCTTTATCCTCCTAACGAGTGAACTTTTTCCTGCTTCTTCGAGACCAAATAAGAAGACTTTAACTATTGGAGATTTTTTTTCAATATCCTTTGTTTTTGTTTCTTTAATTACTTCTTGACTGAATCTCCTAAAATCAATAAACATTGTAATTAACAAGTTTTCTTTCTCAAGCTCGTCTTCAAAAGAAAATGAATTATCGTTAATTATTTCGTGTAATATTTCAAGAAAAAAATCATCATAATCGCTAGGATTATCAAACTCTTCTAGCATAACTCCAATAACTATATTTTTATCAATAGATACGGTAGTAATTATATGCTGTTCAATATTAAAATGCACAGGTTTACTTATTTGATGGAGTTTCGCATTTTTTGGAGCATTCGAAGGGTTATTAGTTCTAAGTTTAAGGTTTTGACCAGATATTATGCTCGTAATGAGGTTACCATTGTTATTAACAATTTCGTGAGGAAAATTCAGAACAGTCAAACCACGAACATCTTGTAGGTTATTTCCTTGAATTAAAAAGATATTTTGTATCAATTAAAACATTTATAGAATAATTCCCTTAAGCTTGAAAATAATGAATAATTAAAATAATTTGTGAAAATATGATTTCATTAAAATATTTAGATTAAACTCCAATCTTATCCTGTACATATTTCAGAAGCTCTTTTCCAGAGAATGGTTTTGTCAAATAGCCGTTTGCACCCAATGCCCTTCCTTTTTGAATGTCCTCGTTGAAGCTTTTCACCGTAAATAAAACAACTAAAATATCGTCGTACTTGCTATTGCTTTTAATTTCTTTTAAGATATCAAACCCGCTAAGTCCTGGCATCATCACATCAAGTAAAACGAGTTTAATTTCGTCATGATTTGTTTCGATCGTGTTTAAAGCATCTTTACCATTACTACAAGAGAGTGTTTTAAATCCACCGAGCCTTAGAAATTTATCCGTTAAATTGACGATGTCCGGTTCGTCGTCAACGATAAGGATCGTCTTTTTCTTCGTTTCGGTCATTTTTATCAGAGATTTTAAGCCGTTGCGCTACCATAACCCATAGAGTAAATCCCAACCAAGTAGCGCTAACCTAGCGATTTTTCTTACACTTCTTTTAGTATTAATAATAATGCATCTCATTTAATTTATTTTTATTGTTACAACTATATTTGTTTTAAAGAATTTCTATTAATTACGATTAAACCTACGCTTTAGATACTAAAATTTCAAATTTTACTTTAATATTTAACACTATAATATTTACTAAAAGATGATATATTTTTACATCATTAGAAAGAAAAAAAAAATATACTCAATTTTTATCAAAAAGAAATATTTAAATTGAAAAGGACTAATTTATAATTAGGGAAAGAATACATTTTCAACACGAGTTCGTTTAAATTTGATGCAAACTACGATTGGATCTCTCGATCGGTTATTGAAAGAATTGATTGATTTAATCCCAAAAATAAAAACCGCACTAGTTGTCACCAGAGAAGG
>JAEOUI010000343.1 GCA_016839425.1 Promethearchaeota archaeon | reverse complement strand
GTTGATTATTGCTATGGTAAGATAGCTTCGCCTTCTGTTCCAAGATATGTTTTTTTTAATCATTCCATACCTTTATCAAGGAGAGGAAAGATTCAAAAATACAAATTGAGGGCAATATTGAGTGATCTTTATAATCAGTGTAAATTAGGTCCAAAAATTGTTCCAACAGAGGTAAAATTACGTTTCAATTAACATCTAAAGACCATAAATGTGGTCTATTTTAATATTTTTTTTTTTAATTCAAATTCATATTTTTTTTTTTCTCGTCGAATAAAAAGATCGTGTTGCCACGATCTCCTCTTCTAAGAAACCCGCGTGTATGGGCAAGTAGCCATTATCGGTCATCTCAATACCAGTTTTTGAAAACCACCTTTAGTTTCCTTTCTTTTCAAGTCCTGTATTCGGACATCAGACTTTCTTGTCGCGCTTTTTTCTTTAAATATTCAAGCAAGTTTATCATTCTAAAATTAAAACAATAAAAACGAGAGGTTATAATGATTAACGAAATACCGAAGGTATTTTATGAAAACAACATAACTAATGTATTGGATGAAATCCGGATGAATTATGGGAAATTAACCCGACGAGGATACATTTACGGTCTGATGGCTATTGATCAAGATGCAAAAATCGTTGCGGTGGATTCGCAGTTCGATAGGCAATTAAATTATTGGGATCTAAGTTCTATAGGTGCTGCTTTATACGGCGTAGCCAGGCAAGGTCAAGACTTTTTTGAAGCAGACATGCTTGAAAGAGCGACGATCATCTATAATAACCTCCAATTGTTTGTTAGATCAATTGGGAAGGTAAAACTAGAAGATAAAGGATTACGTGAAGTACTAATTGTCATGCTAACCGAAAAGGATGTAAATATTGGTGTGTTAATCTTACAGATGCAAAGATATGCCCCACAAATAAAAAAGGAAATCGAGGATTCTTCCATCATAACAAAACGTCTTAAATTGAATGAGGCTGAATTAAAAAAACATATCAAGAAGCTGAAGAAGGAAATGTTTGGAACGACAGCTTGAGGTGGTGTTTAAATGATAATAGATGCAGATAATCCCAAAAACGATACAAATTCAGAAAATTCCCGTCGTCAAGTAGATAGGATAATACAGTTAAAAATTGTATATTGGGGTCCTGGAGAGTCTGGAAAAACTACTAATTTTCAACGATTAAAAGAACAATTCTTTAATGTTAAATTAACCGATGGCTTCTCAATTGAAACTAGCGATGGCAGAACCTTATGGCAAGATTCATTATTTTTGTCATTTGATTTTCCATTAGGTGAATTATTATTTGAAATAATTACCCAAATAGTCACTTGTACGGGGCAAGAGAGATTCTTATCTACTCGAGAATACATCATTGATGGAGCCGATGGAATCGTTTTTGTGGGTGATTCAGATCCAGAAAAAATCGAACAAAATAGGCGTAGTTTTCGGGAGCTTATCAATTTTGCCGGCCCAAAAAAGATTCCTTATGTCGTTCAATTAAACAAAAGAGATTTGGATGATGCTTTAGATGAAAAAAACTTTAAAAAACAGTTAGGATTGCCCCTTGAAGATAATTACCAAGACGGAACACCTGTAATATATCCAACCGTAGCTTCTAAAGGTAAAAATGTTATCAGATGCTATCAAGATTTAATATTACAAGTCATCTATAATTATTTTAAGTAAAAACAAATTATCTTTTTAATTTCTTATTCTCAATTTTTGAAAAAATAATTGATTAAAATAAAAAAAGATTTAGATCCTTGCTTGCGTTCTTGAGGAAAAAAGCAAGCTAAAATTCGAATCATTGGTATCATTCACTATATTCTCTATATCATCACTTAATAAATTGAACTTATTTACCATTCCGTTCCAATCTTTAAATAAATTTAAATTGCGATTAAGAATTGAGAAAATTCTCGCAAACCATTTATCTAAAAATTGTAAATCTTCAATATCTACTATTAAGACTACATCTATTTCCAATTCATTTACTGTTCTTAGTGAAATTATCGAATTGTC
>JAEOUI010000342.1 GCA_016839425.1 Promethearchaeota archaeon | reverse complement strand
GTTCTTTAAGTTTGTTATCCCTGCAATGTTTAAGAATTTTTTCCAAAAAAGAAATATATTCACGATTCCTGCTTTTTTCCTTTAGGGGATCGATATGTATGATTGCTTTTTCGAATTCTTCGAGAGTATTATTTATATCTCCTTTTTCGAAAAATTGTTTTGATTTTTCAAAAAAGTTTTCCATAATCGCGACCATTGGTCTCAACTAGGCTTTTGTATGGTTTTTTATATTTGTGATTTAATAAAATAAGTTCAATAATTATAATAATCAAATACCTTTATATAGTTATTGATCGTTAACGTCGATGATAGGTATGGGCGAAAGGGATGATTTGTGCTAAATAAATGTCGTACGCTTGTTGGAGGGATTTCGTCAAATAAGTATTCATTTTATCAAATGGATGTTTAACATAAACTAAAGTGTTGAAAAAGAATGCTTTACGCTCTTAATTATGAAATCTAAAAAAATTAAACATATTTTTTTATGTTTTAACTTTTTTATAGCAAGTTAAGTTTTGAATTGATTTCTTGTGTTTTATTTATAATGTTCCGAAATTCCTGTAAATCTTCATCGAACATAGTTTTCAATAAGTATAATTTGAGCTTTTTAATTTTCTCCATGGTCAATAAAAATTTGAATTGACAATCACTATAAAGTTGGTTGAGCTTTCCGTAAAGAGTTTTTGCGTGAGTTTGATCGTACTTATCCAAGTTTATGATTAAGTGCTTGAACTCGACCAGATATACATATTTATTTAATTCCTTTAGCATCTCTCTACCAAGCGAATTCAAATGGGCAATATTATCAACTATCCCCGTTTTCAAGGTCAATTCGAAATCATCCTTGTACTTGCTAAATAAAACACCGAAGTAATCCTTGATTTTATCGTTTATCGCTTCTAAATTTATCTGGGGATTAATGAAAAAAGTAATTGTGTATTTATCGTAACTGAAAGTTTGAAGTTTCATGTTAATGCCCGTCATTCTCAACTCGCTAAGCTCTTGCATGTTAATATTCTGAGAGAACTTCTCCAATGCGCTGACGAACATTGGGATGAGCTCGATATCAAACTCGGGATTTAGCTCTTCTGCTTGTCCTTTTATGCATTCTTCCAAGGCACCTTCATATAATTCAAGAGTGAGAAGCGTTTTGCCTCCCTTATCTGCGATAAAGCACCCAACTAAAGAAGGTTTTTTGTCATCGGAGCTTCCAAAACCATTATTTTCGCTTTCTAACGATTTCAATAATCCTCCTAGTTCTCCATTAGAGTCCACATCTTTTAACACTACATTGAAATCCCGTTTCGCCTTATCTGATAAACTATAGAGTTCAACCTCGTTAACGGTCATTACTTCCAAAAAACCGTTTTTAACCAGGTAATCAAAAGCAGAGTTGATTTCATTTGCTGGAAGCTTGAGTTTAATGGGCAATCCCTTTTTTGAGACGACTATCTCGTGATTAACACAATACAGAACTTTTATGATGCTATCTAATTGAGTTTCCTTTAAAATGCCAGTGCTGATTTCGTTGATCAAGTGATTCAAATCTAATGTAGCGCTCTCGTTGGGCATTTAAACTAAACCTCGTCAATATTATTATAAAAGAGGCGTTTAAAAAAGTGTTCAAAATTTTAATGGTTTGTTACTATAGAACGAATTTGAAGTCTCAAAATAACGAGTTAAAAATTATCTTGCGATTTTATTTGCGATCAACGCTGCCGAGGCTCCAGCTCCAAAACCATTGTCGATATTAACAACAACTAATCCAGGCGAGCACGATTGAAGCATGGTAATTAATGCGCCCTTACCGTTAGCACCCAATCCATAGCCGCTAGAAATGGGGACTCCAATGACGGGGACATCGACCAAGGCAGCAACAACGCCAGGAAGTGTTCCTTCCATTCCAGCACACACAATAATTACATTCACTTCTCTTTCGATCATGGTTTTAAGGGGATTAAAGATTCGATGCATTCCGGCTATTCCTATATCGTAGCTAGTAATAACTTCACATCCCATTACCAAAAGTATCTCTTTTGCTTCTTCGGCAACTGGAATATCGGAGCTTCCAGCCGTAATAATACCTACTGTCCCGCCCTTTTTTTCAAAACCAAAGCTTTTTTCCTTAATAACAATTATTCTAGCCAATTCGTTAACATGAATGTCGTATTGACTCTCCTGCTTATATAATTCCATTAATTTTTCTTTGTGGTTTTCTAAATATCGAGAAACTATTGCAACTTTCTTGCTTTTTAAAAATGAATCCACGATCTTGGCGAGTATCGAATACTCCTTATTTTGAGCAAAAATTACCTCGGGAACGCCGGTTCTTGTCTTTCGAAACACATCTAATTTGGCAAGTTCCCCTACTTCTTCGATGAAGTTTGCTTTTAGTAATTTTTCCGCCTCCTCTAAAGTTAATTCTTTTTTGAGCAATTTCTCGAGTATGTTGTTCACATCGTCCATTTTTATATCTACATTAATGATTTTTTGTTAAATTAATAAATCGTCTTAAATTATGAAATTAAATTAGATCAATAAGTATAATATAAATAATGTAAGATGGTTTTTAAGTAAGTCCAAGTGAGAAAAACATTGTAAGGAATTGATTAATAAAATCATTGTAAAACAATTAAAAACACGAGTTACTTATAGATCGTTATTACACAAAATAATTACTAAATATGAAGTGATTATCGTGAAAATTGAATATACATCGTATAAAGATGTTGATTTAAACGGAAAAAAAGTTCTCATGCGCGTGGACATCAATTCCAACATTAATGTAGAGACTAATATCATTAGGGATTCTCCTCGAATTAGAGCTCTAGTGCCCGCTCTTGAAGAGCTGAAAAGTAGCGCTATAATCATTCTTGCACATCAATCGAGACCAGGGGATCCAGATTTTACTAATCTGGATATTCACGCTAAAGAAATCGAAAGCCAACTAGGACGCCCAGTTCAATTCGTAGAAGACATTTTTGGGGATAAAGCGGTCAGCACTATAAAAAATCTAAAACCTGGAGAAGTGCTGGTTCTTAACAATGTAAGAAAGTTCGAAGGCGAAATGAAAAATTACAAAGATTTTTCCGAGGCGGAAAAAACCCCAATGATTCAAACACTCTACCCGTTAGTAGATTATGTCATAGTTGACGCGTTTGGTGCTGCACATCGAGCTCATGCTTCAATTGTAGGGTGGCCAAAAATGATGGCGGGACCAATTACGACACAAGAATTGTTCGCTTTAAAGAAAATTATAGACGAGCCAGAT
>JAEOUI010000341.1 GCA_016839425.1 Promethearchaeota archaeon | reverse complement strand
TAGAGAAATTTAAAAACCCATTAATCTATATCTCGTGTGACGTCGATGTTGGAGCGTTAAAAGACATTATCGCATCACGATATAAAAACGCAATTGGTATTGATAAATTTACTCTTATTGAAGCTTTCCAAGTTATTAAAAAATATTTAGAATCATCGGATTCTGAATTAATTGGGCTTGATTTCATGGAAATAGATACTTTCCTGCTCAATAAATTCTTTCCAAAAACCAAAAGAAAGGATTCTACGATTGAAATTATTGATAGTCTTCTAAAAATCTTATTTTAAATATAAATGGAATATAATAACTTTCTAAAGATGAGATTTAATCAAATTTCTATTTATTATTATTGTTAATCTTTTTTGAGATTGTATTCGTAAGTGTCCTAATCATTAAGGGAAGACCATTGATCATTGACCGACTATAAAATCGAGGTGCGTGAAAAGGGAATCCACGTTTAAAGATTAATCTCTTAAACCCATTTATTGGTTGAAAATTTACTTCGTTATAAGCCTTTTCCAAATAATTACATAAGGTATCAGAGGATAAATAGTCATATTTAATCGTTGGAGCGGACCAATTGAAATATCGCCAATCTCTTGTGAGTAGACGATCTTCTCTTAAAACTTGATCCATTAATTGAGTGCCTGGAAACGATGTTAATAAGGAAAAGGTGGGTACATCTATTTCTAAGGAATTTGCAATATCAATCGTTGATTGAAGGTCTTGTTCTTTATCCTCTAAATCTGCACCTATGATGATGTTGCCCTGAACGATGTATCCCAAGTCGTGAAGTATTTTGATTGATTCCTTGATCTGCTCGAATTTCGTCCGTTTGTTCATTTTCTTCAAGGTCCTATCGGAAAAACTTTCAATTCCTAAAAATAAGAACACAAACCCCGCATCTGCCATTTTCTTAAAAATTTCTGGGTGATTTACTATCATGTCTACCCGGGCCTGTGACATGAAATACTTGTTAATCCTCTCTCGAATGATAGCGTCGCATAGATCCATTGTGTATTTCTTGTTTACGACGAAATTATCGTCAACCACATATATAACTGTAGCGTGGTTCTTGATTTCCTTTGATTTTAATTCCTCGATTATACTTTCAACACTCCTTTGCCTGTATTTAGACCGATAGAAGTGGTGTATGCAACAAAAATTACAATCGTAAGGACATCCCCTGCTGGTCTCGATACTATCTACTGAAAGTCCAAAATAATTATATGTCTTTTTTGCCTCAGGTAAACGATATTCTCGAGCAGGCAATCTAATATCTTTTAAATCCATTAGATCTCTATCCGGGTTGTGAATTAGAGTCTGCCCATTCCTGTAAGATATTCCTCGAACACCATTTGGGCTATCTTTTTTGATTAACTCTCGAAATGTGAGTTCACCTTCAGCTTTCACCACAATATCAATAAATTTAGACTTTAAAGTATCATCAACAGCTAAAGTAGGATGCCATCCTCCTAAAACCGTTTTACACCCATAATACTTAGCGATACTAGCGATTTTTATCGCTCTATGTATTTGGAAACTATAATTGCAACTAATACCTACATAATCTGGTTGAATGCGCTTAATTTCTTGTTCAATTGAATTTAATGTTATACTTGGAAGTCGCTCGTCGAGCATGTAAACGCTTGCGATGTCCTTGATATAGGCCGCCAAAGTTTCCAAACCTAAAGGAGGAAAGATGAGATTTGGTATGATTCCAACCCTATCAGAAGTAGGATTATCGGGCGTGATTAATAATACTCGCATGGTAAAGTTTTTCGTTAATCAATAATGTAAGTATTTTTAGATAAAAAGTAGATTGCTTTTTAACCTTTTTATTGTTTCTCTAAAAATATATATTAAAAATTCTAATTTCCTTAAGATTTAGGTTATACAGAATTTAAATTAATTAAAATCCTAAATATCTATTACATCTCCATTTCCAGTATTAAAATTTAAATTAATAAAGAAATATTTTGAATATAATGATAGAGGAAAAATCATATAAATCTGAGTATGCCGATGAGAAAAGCACATGTGAAGCAATTATGATTAATAATGGAAGTCGACTTGAAATTGAAATATTTAGTGTCACATTTTCAGGATCTAGCTTCGACGAGTTGAAACCATCTATTCCCATTTCATCAAATTTACTCAAGAGATTTAAACTGTATAAAGATACTTATTTATGTAACTTTTGTTTAACTATTGAAATTCCTGTAAATTTTAATTAGAAAATTTTCCTAATTTGAATTTATTGAATCGTTAGCTTGCATATTAATTGATTATATTTCAAATCATTACCATATGCTTTTATAAATATAATTATTTTAATTTAATTTATACCATAAATAAAGGAATTAATTTAAAACTTAAAAGGGAAAAAATAAAATGCCTAGAGAGGACATTAATGATAAAGTTATGAGTGCAATGTATGGTAGTCCAATTCTTATAATAATTATAATTGTGCTTTTAGTAGCACTTATCGGAAATGGCGAAAGTATTAATATATTTGCTTTTCTAACTACACTTGTTCTAATATTTAGTTTGTGTGTTGTATTCGTGAAATCAGTTATTTATTATCGCAAAAATATCAAGGATTAAATATAATTTCTTTATTTCAAGAAGATTTTCATTAAAGAACTAATAAAATTCGTGAAACTAAACTTTCACGAACTTTCACTAATATCATAATATCACGAATATAATATCCTTATAATATCTTTATTTAATGATTTTCTCGGAAAATTAACTAAAAAGAAAGTAATTGACTAGATTATTTTATTAATTAATTTGTTTCCTACTTGCAGATAACGAAATTACTCCCAGATTAAAAAAACAAATTGTGATATTAAATTTCAGGATCTTTCTTTAATTTAATCACATTCACACCATTTCTTGTAAGTTTATCAATGATTTCTTGAGTTTTTGGATCAATATTTTGGGTTAAAGGATTTGCAGTTAAGCATAAATTTTGAAGATTTTTGAGGTGGAGTATTGAATTTGGTAAATCTTTAAAGTTATTAGCAATAAGATCAAGGCTTACAAGCGAAGAAAGACTCTTGAATGTCTCGGGTAGATTCGATAATTTATTATAACCTAAAACTAAAACTTGAAGAGATTTTAGATTTCCAAATGACTCCGGAAGATTTTCTAAACCATTTGCGTACAAATCAAGGTAATAGAGGGAAGAAAGGTTTCCAAATGATTCGGGGAGGTATTTCAAGGTTTTACCTGAATATAATACATGAAGCGAAGTGAGGTTTCCGAACGAATCAGGAAGCGTTTTTAATTGATTATTACTCAAATACAAGACTCTAAGTTTAATTAAGTTACCAAAAGTATCCGGGAGGGATTTTAATTGATTATTATATAAAAGTAAAAAGGTGAGTGATTCAAGATTACCAAAAGATTCAGGAAGTGAGGTTACTTGTGTGTGGATTAGTTTTAAAGAATCAAGTTTGATAAAATTTCCAATCGAAAGAGGAAGTGCTTTAATAGGATTATTTCCTAAATTTAGCTTTCTAAGAGAGGAAAGATCTCCAAAGGACTCTGGGAGAAATGAAATTTGATTTTGCGATAAATCAAGGACTTCAAGAAGGGGAAAATTAAAAATTGATTCTGATATTGATGATAATAGATTATGCGATATTTCTAACTTTTCAAGGCATTTAAGATTTCCTATAGATTCAGGAAACGATTTTATTCTATTTTTAGATAAATTGAGTTCTTTAAGTGATGTGAGATTTCCAATAGAATCAGGTAAAGAAGATAATTGATTATTTCTTAAGAAAAGTTTTTCAAGCGATATGAGGTTTCCCAAAGATTCGGGAAGCGAGGTTAATTGATTATAACTTAAATCTAATCCACGAAGAGATGTAATTCCTCCCAGATAATCGGAGATATACTCTAAGCGATTATTATATATGTTCAAACTTCGAAGATGGCTTAGATTTTTTATTGATGCTGGAAGTGATTCTAATTCATTATGTTCTAATGTCAAAACTTCAAGCGATTCCAATTTTGTTAACAATTTAGGAAATTCCTTAAAATTATTGCTTCCTAAGTGTAAGAATTGAAGAGATATGAGCTTGAAAAACGATGCGGGAAGATAATTTAAATTGTTTACAGATAATGATAAATAAGTAAGATTTTGCAGGTTTCCAAAAGACTCCGGGAGTGATTTTAATTGATTCTCGTAAATTGTAAGCTCTTCGAGCGCCATTAAGTCCCCTAAGGATTCTGGGAGCGAAGTCAATTTATTATATTGTAGATCTAACTTTTTAAGTGAGAGCAAATTGCCAATGGACTCGGGGATCGCTGTTAATTGGTTTAGAATTAAATGTAACTGTTGAAGAGAAGTTAAATTTACTATTGATTCAGGAAGCGATGTTAATTGATTTTCGTTTAAGACAATTTTCGTTAAAGATGAAAGGCATCCTAATGAATTAGGTAATGATACTAATTGATTTTTCATTAAATATAGTTCTTTAAGGTTGGTCAAATTACCCAAGGAATCAGGAAGCATTTCCAGTCTGTTATGATCTAAATATAGATATTGGAGCGACCTAAGGTTCCCAATTGATTCGGGGAGATTTACTAACTGATTCTCGATCAAATGCAATTCTCGAAGCTCTCTTAGATTTCCCAAGGATTCTGGGAGGATTGTCAATTGATTCTTATTTATTTTTAATTTTTGAAGCGATATTAGGTTACCAATTGAAGCGGGAAGTGTTGTTAATTTATTATTAGATAAATCTAATTCCTTTATAGTAGTAATTTCATCCAATCCCTTGATATCATCTAAATCATGTATATTTTTCTTACTCAAGTCTAATATTTTATCTACTATTGGAAATATTCTACCTTTATATTTAATAGAATCAAATTCATAAAATAATTCTTGAATTTCCTCGTTATTAAAATAAATCAAATAATTCTCTTGGACTAAGTATCTAACAACGGGAGAAAATCCTTCAGAGATTCTTCTAACAATCTCGTTCTTGAAAATCTTTTTTGCAAGAGGGTCGTTTACCTCAGTTAATTTTTTTAATAGGGGAAAGGATAAACTTGAGTGTAATAAATGAGTGTCATAATCGTTTTCTACCCAAGCTTGCAAGTTAGAGCAATGCCCCCAAAATTCATCCTCAGGAGCAATATTAAGAGTCTTATATTCTTTAGTTCTATCATTTCGCTCTAATTCATCTATTGATTGTAAATGCTCGTAATCATCAAACTCATCAACTCCAATTTCAAAGAGCAAATACTTGCATTGTTCATATAGCTCTCCATTAAAATAAATTTGGGTTTTTTTATTTTCTAACTTGAGTGTGATATATTCGTTTACATTGAATTCTTTTTCCGCCATTTCTAACTATTTCTTATTTTTATGAAATACATTTTCAATACATTTTCAATATCTTTAAACAATCCTTTTTTTTTTAATTTTCAGAGGCAAGAGAAAATATGAAACAAATGATAATAGGAGAAGAAAAGATTCTTTGCAGAAATTTGTTAATTTATATTCAATTCGGATGGCATTGATAGGCAATATCCTAAAAAGGGAAGAATTATAGAATATAAGGAGTTTAATAAGAAATTTTATTAATAGGATATAACAAAAACGGTTATCCCAGCATTCATTTTTTAAAAGAACTTGATATAGCATTATTTTTTTCAATTTTTTTTAACCCGTAACTCACTAATTCTTATTATTTATTTGTACTTCCCTTAATTCAGTCATAATAAACTATTAGTTAAGAGTAAATATTTTTTTAATAATTCTCTCTCAATTACTGCAATTTTTACCCTGATACCTTTATAAATATCGGATCTTGATTTAAGATTATAATATCCGTAAGAATGATTAAAATGTTAAAATCAAATCATAAGATAAATATCTTTAAGGGAGAAAATGGTTTTACGAGGCAAATTCTGTTAATACTTTATATATCATTGATAACTCAAATATTATTTATTCCCACGCATGCCCAATTTGAATTTTCTGGATTTTATTGGTATGGTTTCTATGGTTTACATTTTTTTTACGAATATGCCAGTGGTGAATTTCAATGGTGGTTTTTCACAGGAGATCTACTCCACACATTGCCAGTAATTCCCGCCATAATTATCTATATAATACTCACCCTTAAGTTGAATACACTTAACCGAATTCAGAAATTAGTTCTTGGATACACGACTGCTCTTCTATTTTCCCTCACTCTCATCTTATACCCTCTCATGTGCTTCATATTTTGTTTATCTTGCCTTTCTCGTTTTTTTTTTACCAGTGTTTTGATAATATTGTTTTATACAATAGTATCGGTAGTTTTAACTCTTCACATGACGAGAAAAAAAGATAAAATCCATTCGATTGGAGTAAAAGAAGGATTTTTGAATAAGACTGAAATTATTTCATCAATATTTTTAATTCGAAGGTTATATTTAGTGCTTTTAATATTACTCATAATGCTATTGTTCTCTCCGGTTATTTTAATCATTAATTTTTATGAAATTCCACCAAATCTCTATTATATGCATATTTTCTTAGGGATTATTATTGATAAAATTGGAACAAGCATATTTGCTATAAATTTCGATTTTTTAAGTCTTTTTCAAGCCATTCCTTTAATTATTTCTTTAGCTTTATTAATTACAATTATTCAAAGATATCGAACGCTCGAAAGAAAAATTCTATTAAACTTGGGGATTGGAAGCTCTTTTCTGATATGTATTTCTCCAATCTTGTATTATTGTGTTAATTTTATACTATTCGGACCAATTTATTCACTTATTTCTTGTTTCAATCTCCATTTTATTTTTCTTTCTGCGGTCCTCATATTTTTGGGAACAATACGATTATCAAGAATATATGATGAATACATTAATAAGAAAAAATTATTATAAATCGTTATTTTAAATCTCTCTTTTTAAATTTTTAATCTATTTGATTAAAAATTTAGATTTAACGACGAATAATATGAATACAGAAATTCCTATGGATGTTCCAACTAATAGAATAACAATGTAGCCTGGAAGGGATTCTGATTCCAAGGACAAAAGAAAGTTGTACGATTCTGGAGCAAAATCGATATGGAGATCGTATCCGCTAATACAATAAGAAGCCGCAATAATGTTCTCGCATTCTGACACATTAAATGCATTAGAATCAATGGTTCCTTGGATGGTATTTCCCGAAATATATCCGATTTCTTGGGCACTAGCCTTGCCTTCAACGAATTCCGTTCCAGACCAATACAAACCGTAATATAGGTCCCAAGGAATGGAAGAAGTGGTATCTCCCCATTTAGGATACCACCCAGGACCTGGAACATGCTGTAATACCACGGTAGGTTCAATATCCGTTGCATACATATATACAACTAAGACTTGATAGAAAGGATAATAGTCTCCGTTCGCAGTGTGATATGTGAGAGAATCGAATTCTGGGTAAAATCGAATTTCAACTTTATCGTCGCGAGTAAAAGGGTCGAATGGATTTTGGAATGACACATCAAAAGTGATGTTAAAATTTTGTCCATCGATACTTAATTCTACTATGTCAAATTCGTCCCTCCAAGCAGTTTTAAATGGAGGCTGAGGGTCTTCAATAGGCATACTATATGTGGAATGGAAATCGTCTTCGGTAAATGTTATTACATAAAAATCCTCCGTTTCATCAGTAATGGTGTTTGGTACTGCCGATACTTTTGGAATGCTAAGTATTTGAATTGATAAACCTAATGAAGAGAAAATTAATGTTAATAAAAATAATTTTTTGAAATTCATCTTTCTTCTGATTTGCTACTTGATTTTGATCTAGATTTAGAAGTTCTAGTTCAAAAGTTAGGTAAAAGAAAACAGAATGATATATAAATACATCGACGAAAGGAATTTTTTATTAATTTTAGAAATTGGTCTAATAATGTTTTTTATAGAGTAATGATCTATTTTAAATTATTGATTAATTTATTCCTCAGGTGAAAAAAATTCCAAAATTTTGTCCAGTTTGCGGAGCGGAACATTCGTTAGAATCGCGTTTTTGTATGGAATGTGGTGAACCATTTGAAGAAACTACTATAAAAAAAGTCGATGAGCAATTCGAAATTCAAGAGAAAAAACCCGAAAATGTCTATGGTCAAGAAAGGAGCATTTATGTTAAAAAATCCGATGGTAGTGACAGTAGCGATAGCAGTGACAGTAGCGATAGTAGTGATAGCAGCAACACCTCGTTACCTAAACCCGTGGCTTATATTTTTAGTTTCTCGTTAATGTTTTTGCTTGCTATTATGTGTTTTGCGTTTTTTTATTAAACGATTTTTTTTTTTAAATAGGCTTATTATAATATAGATATTAATAGATGTGATTAATGAATTTTAACGAGTATTATTCTAAATGGTTGGAAGACCACGCTTATCCTAATAGCAAAATCGTTAGAGGATGGTTAAAAATTTCTTATTATACATGCACGCGCATTTTTCTCCCTTTAAAATTTACTCCTCTAAAAATAGATTTTTTAAGTCTTGCCTTATCGCTCTTAATTCTCGTGTTATTCTCAATTTTTCCATATTTAGATGCAACTGGCTTATTTTTAGGTGCATTCTTGATAGTTTTTTTTATAATTACCATTGCAATGATGGATAACATTGATGGCGCTTTAGCTCGTTTAACAAATAAAAAAACCCCGAAAGGTTCATATCAAGATTTAATATTCGATAGAACTATTGATGGTATTATCTTAATCGGTCCTATCTTCTCGGGTTATACTAATATGAGCTCCGTTTTATTTTTGCTTTTGGCCGTTTATCTATTTGAAAATTTACGTTCCATCCATATTTCAGCGGGAATATCTATATTCAGCACCGTGGCAGAAAGGCACGCACGAATAGTTTTTCAAGTTGGATATATTGTGATAAGTTCTTGCGGATTTTATCTTGTCTCTTTAGGGTATGTATCTCCGATTTTAATTGGTGGTAGAATTATTAATTTTTGGCCAAATCTTGATATTTTATATTTATGTTTAGGGTTAATTTCTATTATCGGAATTCTCCAACTTTTAATAAAAATTGGAAAAACAGAAACTGCAGAGATTGAATTTACCCTTCAAAATAAAGAAATCATAAGAATAGATTTTGAAGAAACTTTTAATTATTTCGTTATTAAGATGTTTCTTTATGAATATAGAATAAACATAAAAAGATTGAGTTATTTTCAAGGGAATACATTACACCGTATTTTTAAAAAACCAAAGAATTTCTTTATTGCGACCTTTATAGTAAAGTGCTCTTTTTTTCTTTTATTATTTATAAAAATTAATTCAAAATCATTGAATCCGTTAATTGATTTATCATTTATCATTTCCCTGCTATTATTTTTTTTAATATTTTTTTTTAATTTAAAAAAGTTTTTGAACTATTCAATCTATAGAAAATCGTTATCAGTTCATCATTTCATATCCTTCAATTTCTCAGAATTGATAACAGAGACACTATTATTAATTTATTTTGCCCTAAATGCTTCAAACAATAACATTCAAATATTTGTAATTTTTTGCTTAATTGTTCAGCTATGTCATTCTGTAAATATAATTAATCGAAGAAGAAAAGTTAACGAAAAAAAAGCATATTTTTCTCATGTTCTTATTAATTCAATAAATCTTTTCTCTTTATTATTCGGAGTTTTTTTTAATTTCTCATTCATCGTTATTTTCTATTGCTTAATCTGTTGGACGATATTTTTATCTTTTTTTCTAATCATAAATATATATAATGCCAATCGTTCCCTTTAAAATAAAAAATTGGTTTATTTTGTATTTTTAATAAACATTTTTTTAAATTATTATTAAATATATTTATCTTTTTGTCAATGTTTAAATTAAGCTTCTTTTATGTTTTAATGGTCCATTTTCAAATTTAAAAAGAGGTGTGGTTTATATGCCAAAAAAATTACAAGATAAATCTACTCATATGTTCAATTTATATGAAAATGATGGATATATTGAATTAATATGGAAGGGACCAGCTACTGCAAAAGAATACAAAAAAGTCTTAGATGGTATTACAAAATATATTGAGAAGTTCCAAATTAAAAACTTGCTTTTAGATAGTGTAAAATTGGGCGTCATTCCAGCTGAATCTCAGGATTACATCGCACAAGTAGCGTTACCTAATTGGATTCGGATAGGCGTAAAAAATTTTGCAGTCATAATGCCAGAATCAGCATCCTCTAAATTATCAACGGAACTGGCATCTGAAAAGACTGACGATATTTCTACAGCTGCTCATACAAAAACAGAGTATTTTATAAATAAATCTGACGCAACGGAATGGTTAAAAAAGAATAAATAAATAAAAATAATTTTTTTTTTCTAATAAATATTCAATCTTTCGTTTAATCAACAAAAAAGCTTTTGTTTTTTATTTAATTGATATTACTTTAAAATTCCGTTAATTTAAACATATTTGACCTTTTAAGTATCATTATTTTATACAGGAACCTATTTAACCTGTTTAAAGAGCCATAGAGAATAAATTAATTATCTTTTTGTCAAAATTTAAATTTAGCTTCTTTCATTTTTAATAGGATTAATTTGTATAAAAAAAAGAGGTGTTAAAATGCCAAAAAAATTACAAGAAAAAAGTACTCATTCGGTATACGATCAAGACGGATATATAGACTTCTCGTGGAAGTCTGCAGCAACGGCAAAGGAATATAAGAAAATCTTTGAAAAATTCGTGGATTTGGTTGATAAAAATAGATCAAATAAGATTATTTTTGATAATACTAAAATGGGCGTCGCTCCTGACGAAGCTAAGGAATTCTTTGGATCCTCAATTATGCCAAAATTGATGGGATTTGGAGTTAAAGCTATGGCGATCGTGGAATCCAAATCTGCATCTGTTGCATTATCAAGAGAAATGGGCACTGAAACGATCGAACAAAGACTTGAACAAGCGGGGATTAAATTTCGAAAATTTGATAATCGTTCCGAAGCAATAGATTGGATAAAGCAACAATAAATAAAATCGGTTTTGTTTGAGAATACAAGATATTAAAAATTGAAAAAAAATAATTATACAATAAAAATCTTTATAATTTATTGTTTTTAGAAAAGTTAGATCAAGATTTTTTCATTTTTTTCGTTAATCTCTTACTCTTTTATCAATGCTTAAATTTAGCTTTTTTCTCTTTTAATAGGTTAAAATTTATATAAAAAAGAGCTGTGAAAAAGTTTAAAAGAATACAAGATAAGAGTAGTCCTTCGATAACCTTATATGAGAAGGAAGGATACATCGAATTGGTCTGGAAATCCGCTACTACTGCAAAAGAATTAATAAAAATAAAGGATAAAATTG
>JAEOUI010000340.1 GCA_016839425.1 Promethearchaeota archaeon | reverse complement strand
TTCCTTATCCTTGTCTTTCTTGTCCTTGTCCTTATCTTCCTTTCCCATAAAAATCAACACGAAATAGTATTAGTTCAAATAATCAAAATGTATATTTAAATTTTAGTTTGGTCTAAAAATCTTGATGGTATAGTTTTTATTTTTTAAAAATTTTTTTTCAAGAAAGTTTTCTTATTTCTTTAATCAAGGAGGAAGCTTCCTTACATTTCTCTTTCAATAATTCGTACATTTCTGTATCCTTTTCCTCGACTAATCCGTCGATTTTTATAATATCTGCTGCACCCGAAATTACTTGTAAAATATTCCCTAAATCATGAGAATATTGGTCCTCTAACTTGATTTTCGTAATCGTGTTATTGTTGTATTCAACATGTATGAGAAAAATGATAATGAAGACGGATGTAATAATTGGCGGAAGATAATTAAAAATGATCAAAAATTCATTTTCGGAGTTGTAAAGACCGTAATTAAAGCCAGAGAGAAAAATTAAAATAGATATGGGAAAATAAATGAATAAAGACATGATCATGCAATAATACCATCGGATGCTCCTTCCAATCTTTTTCTTAAACGATTTACGCCATTTTAGAGGTCCTAACAGGGAAAGTAAATAAAAAGTATTCTGAAATATCAAGGTGATTTGGAAAGAACGACTGATTCCACGCAAAAAATAGAGGAAGGCCGATATAACGATAACGCTTATACACAATCCTACTATTAATTTCTTATTGACGGTTAAAAAATAAGAAAATAAGCCAAATACCATAAATACGGACCCTAATGCTGCAAAAAGACCATTTAAAAACAAGAAAAGGTTTGATAATTCTAATAGAGTCATATTATCCATAAGGATCGGAAAAATTCCTGCAAATGCAAAAAAGAACCAAGACAATATGATATAAATGAATTTCTTATCTTTCGTGTTGAAATAAAAATCCAAAGATACTAATAATCCTACAAATCTTATACATGTAAATAACAATAAGCTATAAAACACTAATATGTACATAATTAATTTTTTATGAAATTAATCTAAATTTTTTTCAAATAATTAAAATTAAAGAGAGTTTTGTTTATTTAAATTTACATTTTAAGTTTAGAGTGAGAAATAATTAATTTAAATAATTCTTTCAAGCTAGAAATTTTTCGATTGAATCTTGCTTTGTATTGGTCTTTTCATCTTTCTTAATTAATGTATCTAATAAAATATGAAAGGTTTCCCGTACATTATAACCTGATTTAGAAGAGGTTTTCTTATATCCAAAACATCGCTCATTGCTTTGAACGATTTTATTTGCGAACTCATCCAAGGCAAAATGATTTGAATCTTCTAAGTCGTATTTAGTACCAACAAGGAGGATTGGAAAATCTCCTTTTTCCATTAATAATTTCATCCATCCCTCTATCCCCATTGATGATGTGAATCTAGAAAGATCAAACAATAACATGGCTCCAACAGCTCCACTTATAAAATTTGGAAGCATAAATCGAAATTGTTCTTGACCTCCAAAATCCCAGAAAATTACATTGTATTCTTCGCTCATATGATTAACTTTTATCCATTTGCTGAAAAAACCTATTCCTCTTGTCATTAAAGAATTTTCGTCGAATGTATAATTAATATATCGATCTAATAAAGATGTTTTCCCAACAGCACCGTCTCCAGCAACGATGATTTTTATTATTTTAATTTGATCCATCTCAAATAATGAATGGCTAAAATAATTTTTAAAAATCGGTAGAAACTTACTTGTTTCGTTATCATGAAACATACGAATCAAAAAATTCAGATAAGAATAATAATAGATTCCTTATATCTCTCCCTATCCTATGAAAATATTATAATATGCTTAATTCTGATAAAGAGTTATTTTAGTCTTTATCTGCTTTCGATAAAGTGATTTCATATCAGGATCGGGATCAGTCACTTTCAACAATAATTGTCACGGGAATCGCGCTTTTATCGCGACTTGGATCATATTTTCTCAGAATATTTAGAATAATATTAATCGTTTTTTCGAAATCAATAATATAATATCGAACTTTTATACTATCGTTGACGGAAATGTATACATTTTTATACCTTATTTGACAATAATTTATTAGAGGTGATAAAAACGATCAAATCGAACTTTACTTACGATGCTACAAGAAAGGCCGAAGAGAATTTCAGGAGAATTCAAGAAGCCATTAAAGGGATGTACGACATTATTAGCGTTAATTTCTCGGATTTCGAGCAAGAGATATTTCTAGAAGCGGGAGAAGAAAATTTAATTGGATTATATAACAACCTAATTGAATTACTTACGAACGATTATGGTTTGAGGCAACTCACGAAAAAGATTTATCGATCGGAAATTACCCTCGATCTCGTGCTCAATGAGATGGAAGCCCAAGAGGTTCTTGAGCAAGAATAATTCTATATTCACTTAAAATCCAAATAAGCAAACCTTTTATTTTCTATACCAATCATAAAATTAATGGAAAAAAGTGGATATACTATTGAAGATTTCATTATTGATATAAAAAATCGAAACTTGAGAGTGGACAATCCTGGAAAGTATAATGTCACAAAAGATTGGCCACAGGGACATTTAGGGACTTATATTCACGACATGCGAGTTGATAGCAACCAAGATATAAAAAATCAGCTCAGTACGATTTTTCAAAACCTCTACAATAATGTGATTTTGGTCCAAGTACATTCAATGGTTCGACTCCCCGAGGAGACTATTGAAAAGATATGTAACGACTTGTACATGCCCAAGTTAAGAATACAAAGTAATTTGTTGGATAGCGTGCTAAAAACCGTAGCTGAATGGTCCATAGAAAATACTAGCTTGATAGTATGGAATAGGGGTAAAGAAGGACGGTTCGATGAGGGCAAGGAAGAAGCTTTTCTATTTGCTGAAAAATGCGCAGAGCATCTTAATTGGCTCTTACAGGAATCTGAAAGAAATGTTCCCATCGAACTTGGCAACGACCTCACGAAACCGAATCGATTAAAACCAATTTTTTCTTAGTCTAAATATTTCATAGTATTCAGGTTATTAAATTGAATGGAATAAAAAGAGTAGCAATCGTCAGATGTGACAGGACTCAAGAATCCTGCCCTGGAACCTCTTGTCTAACTTCATTCATGGAAAAAAAACATACTTTTAAAAAATACGATAACGATTCGATATTAGTTGGTTTCTTTTCTTGTGGAGGATGTCCAGGACGCAGGATATTCAGATTAATTAAGAATTTAAAAGAAGAAATTGGCGTTGATGTCATACATATGGCATCTTGCGTGCTAAAAGAAACTCCGTTTCCAAAATGTCTTCATAAAAGGGACATCATTAAATCTATTAAAAATATGGGTGTCGATGTAGTATTAGGGAGCGACGATAAGTACGAAAAAGAACTTAAGATTAAGAAAAAATCGAGCAAATTAGAAAACTACGAAGAAATAGATGGCTTGCTCGATGGAGAAAAACATTGGTAATGAAGTATTATTTCTTTGTGATAAATTTTTTAAATGTAAAAATCATCTTATCATAATGGAAGAACCAAATCTTGAAGAATTGTTAAAATTAGCAGCAAATGATCGCATCCACGCTCCCGAATTTTATAAAAAATTATTGTCTTCTGATGTTTATGTACTTGGATTGATTGAAAAAGTAAATAATGTGAACAAATCACAAGAGGAGGCCATTTCCTTAGAACCAGGCGACGAGGTTAGTTTTTTATTCTGGTATTACGAAGACGGTACGCAATTTCTTCCGATATTTTCTTCTTTAAATGTGCTTCAATCAGTCATAAAGGAAGATTCTCAGTACATTAAGTTCCCTGCAAAAGCATTATTTGAAATGGTCAAGGGAATTCCAATCATTCTTAATCCGAATGCAGAATATGGAAGAGAATTTTTACCTCGAGAAATCGAAAGCCTATTGAAAAATAAAACAACACAGGAATCAAAACCCATACTTATTGAAAAAGAAACAGAAGTGCTTATTGGTCAACCAGCAAATTATCCTGATCGTCTTATTGACATGTTAAATAAATTTTTGCCAAAAATTAGTCAAGTAAAGGAAGCTTATCTAGCTTTATATCTTAATCCTGCTGTTGATGATAAACCTGTTTTATTAATTGCATTTGACATAGAAGGAGGGGTACAGGAATACGAAAAGGTTCGTAATGAAATTGGTACAGTTGCTCACGAATCAGCTCCCGAAAGAGGACCTATTGATTTTGTATTATTAGACAAGTCTGATAAAAATAACTCAATAAACGCATATTTTCAAGACAAAACGCCGTTTTATAAGAGAATATAATTATTTACATTTTTGGTTTTTTAAGATTTTCTAGTTTAATTGGTTTGCCATCCATTTTCTCTTTTTGCTCATTTTTAGCCTCTTCGCTTTCTATTTTTTTCATTGCCCTTGTATAGGTTTCTAGCTCCTTCTTCCTCAAATTCTCTTCATCAAGCGTAATGGCATTTAATTCTTCGTCGTTCATGGGCTTCAATATATCTCTAAAGTCTAAAATATCCTTGTCTTTCATAACATTGCTGAAAACACCCTTTAATTCCCCAATAAAGGCTGGCCTTCCTGGAGGAGCTAAACCAACGGTTTTAGTTGGTACCCGTCTTATTCTCGTGATAGGTTGATCATGAGGCAGATGAGACATATTTGAACCTAAGCTAACACCACTCAAGCTCATGTGCTTGAGTGTTTTAGTGATTTCTTTCAAATAATTCTCAACATTGGCAAGTCTATCGTTGTTGATCTTTATTTCTGCCATAAGCGAACTCGAACCGGACACACTTTCGATGGTTTTTTTTTCGTATACAACAGTGTTTTTTTCCTTATTGTTTTCTTTATCCCGCGATACTTCTTTGTATACTCTTTCTTGTGTGATTGATGTCTTTACTGGCGTTTCTTCTATAGACGCCC
>JAEOUI010000573.1 GCA_016839425.1 Promethearchaeota archaeon | reverse complement strand
TAAAAAGAATAGGGCTGAAAAAGCAAACAAGTTGCTCAAGGAAACTTGTGGAGAAATTAAAGAATTGCAATCAGAATTACTAAGCGGAATCGTTCAAGTTATGGGTGGAAAGGAAGGATATGAGCCTATTTATTTGAAAGGAAAAAGAGACAAAAGACAGAAAAATGAACTAAAAGAATTTGATCTTGAGACTTCGTTTTCAAAGGACGTGATCAATGTTTATAAAGACCTTCTTAAAAATTCCCCAAGGCACTTGATGATTCTTACCGCAATATCCGAAAATAATCACACGTTTGACGAGATTTATAACTCTTATCATTGTAAAACTATGAAAAAATCGAATCTTATTAATGGTATTGAACACATTATCAGGAATCCTCCTTTTAATTTTAACTTGATAGAAAAAGTGATGGATGAAGATGATGAGGAAGAAGAAAAATATAAATTAACGAAGTTCGGACACGAATTAATAAGAAGACATAAAAGTTTGACGAAAGAGGATTATTATAACGATATTGATGATGTAGAATTTGGATCAGATTTGAAACAGTTAAAAGTACTTGAACGTGATATTGATAAAATTACAGATAAAAAAAAAGAATCTATTTTAAAAATGATTGAAACTGCTGATCACGCTATTGAATCTAATAACTTTAAAAGTGGTTCTAAAATCTTGAAGAATGCTTTGGAAGATGCTAGGAAGGTAAAAGATGATGAAATAGTTAAAAAAATTCGACAGAAACTCGAATTACTGACCGCTATTGAAGGATACATACACGAATATATCATTTCATTTTTTGATGATGAAACTGGTGTTGAAATTATGCATCCAATACGTAATGAAATCGTGCCTGGAATTTCAAAAGATGACATTAAAAAGAAACTTGATACCTTATTTGAGGACACTGTAGAAAAGCATACTTTGGAAGAACGAAGAGTAGAAATGGTACATAATACTAATTACAATGGGAAATTATTACGTTACAAATTTCTAAGTCAAACTTATGTCGTGAAAAAAGATGGTAATAGGGATGATTTTATGATCGTCATGGCGATAATGGATTTAAATGTGTCAAGCGAATTAGAGAAAAAGTTACATGAGATCTTTAATACTTTTAAATCTACAGAGATCTTTAATCCCCAATCCAATGTTATGAAAGATTTGGGCATTAAATTAAAATCGTTAATGAAGAAGTGAAATAAAAAATGTCTGAAAGTACAAATCTGAAAGTAGTTACAATGGGAGACACATCAGCAGGTAAAACTAACTTTTGGAAGATAATAATGAAGATAGACATTATATATTATGGAAAAAAATCGAAACGGATATGTATTTGATCTTGGTTATTAATTTTAAAAATCAACTCAATGTAGATATTCATAAACGGATTGACTCCAACATAATAGGAGAAATTACAAATTATTTAGACGAAATCGTAAAACAAATAGATAAAATTTATGCTTTTTAAAACTAATAAGGTGATATAGATGAGCAAAGAAAATGAACCGAAAAGGGAACAAAAAATTGGATATAGAAATTATTCACGAGGACATGAAGAAATTAACATCATGTATTTAGATGCTTTTACTGCCCCGCCAGAATCTGCCAACACGCACTTTTTACTTTCGTATGGTATATATACCACCGAGAGTGATGAATCCGACCCACGAAAAGCAGTTTATATGCAGACGCAATTAGGTTCCGTTCAATTCAAGCCAGCCTTGATGTGGACGTTTATAAGGAATCTAATTCGGGAAGCTGTAAACTGGGAAAAGAAGTTCAAACCAAAACTCGGAAAGCTGCCCGGCGATGAAATTACTATTGTTGATGGAAAAACGGGACAAGAAACGACCGTTTCTCTTAAACGAGAGATATTAGAATATTTAGAACAATTGGGTTAAAATGAGTTAAAAAAAACATCGAAAAAATTTAGCAAATCATCAGGAGAAATCCGTATTGGTTGTCTGAAGAATCGAAAATGGTTTTTCGGATAAAAATACGGAACTTACCTAGCGTTACTAGTGATTATGTAATTGCATTACTGAATTAAATTGCTGAAAATATGGAAAAAGAGACTATACCCGTTCCTATTGCTAATGAAAGAAAACGAAAGAAATTCAGACTAAAAAATCCTATCGATCAATATCCTGTAACCAAGATAGTTGATTCGAAACAGGGAATGAAAGCGGTATTAATGGATGTTAAAGTAACTAAATTATTTCCGCCCGAAATTTTTTGGTCGTGTTATGAATGTACCAGAAAGATCTCCAACGAAAACGAATGGACCTATGATACCATCATCGCTCCGGAAAACCCTTGCCCAAAATGCGGGAGAAATTAAATTACTTATCCAACTTATGGATCAAAGTCCGTCATCGTTCAGGGAGTTTGCACAATTTACAAGTGTATTTGGTATCAAAATAAAATCATCATGCGATTTTACATCGAGAATGGCACCGGGAGACATTTAGTCAAAATCATAACTCGAAAATCCGAAGCGTTTTATGGTCTGGGAACTATAGAATTCGTGAAGAAGATTTCTACAAAAAAATCGATTTAAACAAGCTTATTGGGATAATCTATGATATGATAGGTGACGTGATGATTGGAAAACGTGGAAATAAAGTATTCAGACCCATTTAGTGGAACGAAATTAATAGTATGAATTCGAGTGGATAATGAACAAATCGTTAAATTACATAATAAGTGGGAGTATTGTTATTATTTATTGCAATTAGCAGAAGAAATTGGCGATGATGATATTTTTCAAGATCTTTTAAGCGAAATCGAAACGATAAACATGGCTTTATTCTCAATTGAAGAGAATTTAAAAATAATTTATGAAATTTGCCAAGATGACAAATTATTTTTAAAAGTAGAGATCAAATAACACTAGTTATTTGAGAGTAAATAAAAGAATTGGAAGATTCTAAAAATTCAATAATTTCTACATTCCTCAAAAAATTCATTATTTATATGATACACGGGAAAAATTTCATTTTAAATTAATGTTTTATCTAATAATTTGACTTACCGAATTTTTTTTAAATGTTGTATTAAAATTAAACAGTTAATTAAAAGAAATCAAACAGTTAAATTAAAAGTGTAATTTCAATATAAATTAATTATCATAAGTTAGACAAATTAAAAAAAATATTAAATGATGACATTCACCCTTAGAATAAGAGAGAGGAACTAACATGACAATCCATTCATATGGTGAAATTCCAGATTCTTTTCCAACTAAGAGAATGTTCCCGTTAGGAGAACACATGTGGAACATTTTTAAGAGCCATGGTTGGGAATTTATTGAAAAACAGTTTGATCCCGAAGCAGAATTAATTCCTGGTGTTGCTGATGCAACCTTTGAAAAATTTCAGACCGCAGTTAAAACTGCTAATAAAGTATTAAATGGAGAAATAAAGCATCCTGATAGATGCTTGGCAACGTGGTTTTTTCCACCTTTAGTATATGTTAGATCTGACTTGCAATCTGGTTCTACTAAACTGATTTATGGAAATTCCACGGATATCACGTTTGTTCTTATCAATGATCTTACTCAAGACGTTGAAGCGCTTATAAATGGTCACATGGAAGATGGAATTCCCGTTGATTTTTGGTTTATTCATGGTGATGACGATATTTTCAATAGAAGGCACCTAAAACTTGGAATGAAGCTTCGAGAAATTCCTAAAAAAACAAATGATTTCATAAAAACTGGTCATAGAATAATTGATCTATTAAAAGATATTCGGAATGAGCGTAGTCCAGAATTTTCTCAAAGCGCGTACTCAATTTGCATGGTCTGGTTAAGTGCTGGACTCAATTTAAGCACGGAACCATCAAATTATGGTGCCTTGGGGATGGTCTGGGATGGACTTGAAGCAAAACGAACATATGGTCTGGATGATTATTGGTTTTGTTACGTGCCAACCTTGCCACTTCTGAATATGATGGCCATGGCAGGAAGGCACGCGTGGGTACATAAAATGACAGGGTTATTGACTAATAATCTATTATTTATAAATGCCTTTGAACCGAAACATAAGGAAGTGTATGAAACTAGAGCACCCGAGATTTGGAGTTATTTTGTCTCCTCGATAAAGGAAAGAGGAGTTTTAACTCCTAAAATGGCAATAAATTGCACTCCTCCTGATTTAAGGGATAAAAGAAAATTCCATCATGGGAATTTTACCTGGCATTATCCTGATG
>JAEOUI010000339.1 GCA_016839425.1 Promethearchaeota archaeon | reverse complement strand
GGCTGCTAAAATTTTCAAGAATAAAAGAGTAAATTCCAATGTTCGATGCATCGTGATACCCGGAACGCCAAAAATTTACTTGGATGCATTGAACGAAGGCTTGCTCGAGGTTTTTATCGATGCTGGAGCGATTGTCTCGACACCCACCTGTGGTCCTTGCTTGGGTGGTTTTATGGGGATTCTCGCTGCGGGAGAAAAAGCAATATCAACGACCAATCGCAATTTCATAGGAAGAATGGGTCATGTGGAAAGTGAAGTCTACTTGTCAGGACCTGCCGTTGCTGCCGCTTCTGCGATAAAGGGGTATATTACCTCTCCTGATTATTTATAATTATTTAATGATAATGATATTTAACGAGTGATTGTATTGAAAGGAAAAGCGATAAAATACGAGGAAAAGAACATAAACACGGACTTGATTATTCCAGCGCGCTACTTGGTAAAATCAGACCCTGAATTTTTGGCAGAACATTGCATGGAAGATCTCGATCCAGACTTTAATTCAAAAGTTAAAAACGAGGGAATTTCCATAATCGTTGCCGATTCAAATTTTGGGAGCGGTTCGAGTAGAGAACAAGCGCCTCTTGCAATTAAAACCGCAGGAATCCAATGCGTCTTAGCTCCTTCTTTTGCGAGGATCTTTTTTCGAAACGCAATAAATATTGGCTTGCCTATCGTTGAATTCAAGAAAATTCAAGAAGTTAACACGGGAGACGAGCTTGAAATTGATTTTGAAAAAGGGATCATTTCAAATTTAACTTCACAAAAACAATTCGAAATCAATAAAATGCCCAAATTTTTGCAAGAAATAATCGAATCAGAAGGACTTGTTAATTACGCAAAAAAAATAATTGCAAGAAGTTAAAATAATGAATACTCATATTATGATCATCAAAAATAATTTGTCCCATAATTTCTAATGAAAAAATATAAACCTTTATTGCTGATTATTTTCACAATTTTACTACTTCCCACTACTCTAACACGAGCAGACGCTCCACCTGAAAATCTGTACACTGGAAGTTCTGCGTTTTATGTTTTTTCTTTAGAAGCGAATAACACTGTTGAAATCAGCTTGAATCATTCGGGCGATGGTAATTTCAAGATGTACTTGCTTAGAGCGGCTCCACCGAGCGAAAATATCAACGAAAATTCGAGCATTATAATAGGTAATTATTCCACCGATGGGCTTTATGTAAGTCATAAGATTAATTCAACGAAAATGTTGTTCGTCCAGGTAAAATTAATTTCAAACGGTCCAGATGTGTTTTGGTTGACAAGTACTCAAAATGGTACGACTTTTGAGCTTACGAGGTATTATATTCCTCAAATTCCTGGATATCCAATTGAAATAATATTAATAACATCTTGCATCAGCATTGGCGTTTTATACATTGTCAAAAAAAGAAAAAATAAAATAATAGATTAGATTCCCTCCCATCCTGCGATCGTTGCTAACATTGACCAGAAGACCTTAGCTTTATTTTTGCAGTTCAATTGCGTTGTATGTGCTCTTTCATTTACATTGCTATACTGCCAATGACGTTTTGGCACAACTACCGTATCATCACCAGTTCCATACTCATAAGTGCTATGATCGTAAGCAGTTCCATTTTCATAGTATAGCCAACATTCGATATCTGCGAAATCAAATAAAGTTTTATTGTTTTCTAAGCAATAATTACGAATCAGTTCGTTATTTATATATCTTTGATATCCTGCGTCAGGATCTTGATTGCTCGCTTCGGCAGGTGTACCTTCTGGATAATCTCCATCGTCAGCGTTTCCGGTCATGTAGATGAATCTAACTCCCCTGCTTGAATAGTTTTGTTCGAACTCGTTCATTTGCTCGAGATAATCTAAAATTTGTGCTTGCGAATAATAACTTACTTGCGTGCACCAACACCACATTGAAAGTACGATGGAAGGATTATCATCAACTACGCCGTAAGTATGTTCAATGCCTCCAGAGCTTTGCCAATAAAGATCGGGGGTTATATATGTATTTGGATCCCCATCTTCCTCGTAATAATCATTTCCATCGTACATGCAAAAGGTGTTTGCTTCGACGGGAAGACTATTATACCCTCTTGAATAATTGAATATTTGATAATCAGATTGGACATAATCTAAACCATATATAATTTGTCCTCCGTGAGATGTATGAGCGTAATGGAATTGTATTTCCTTTGCTGCTTCGATCCAAACAATTGGAATACTGCTAATGTTTATATCTTCGTGATTGAAAATTAAATCTTTAGTTGATGGATCTGAGTCTGTATCTGGAAATGTATCTGGTCCTATATCTAATCCCGTTTCTATATCTTGTGGAGCAATTATCATGAAATAAATTGGCACGCTAACGCTTATTGCAGCAATTAATCCAATAATTACAAAAGCCGTTAATTTTTTACTCATGTGTATTTCGTACCCCGTTAAAAAAAATATTTTAAGTATAATTGAGTTGTATGTTATTTATAACTTTATAATTTCTAAAGATTAAAAAAAATAGGATTTGAAGATTCTATCAAATTAAAATGATAACTTTTTTTATGATAACTATGAATTTTTATTTCCATACCATCAATAAGTTCATTTAATTAACAAAAAGAAAAAAATAGATTTAATAGATAATTCAGGGGCCAGACCAACCAGCCAACTTCGCAAAAAGGTTCCAAGCTCCGTATGCCTTCATGTTTCCATTAACTGCTTTGGTATGAGCAGGATCGCAATCGTACCAATGTACTCCTTCCGTGTGGGTGGCTTGCCATTCTAACGCCCAATTCCCCCCATCATAATCGCAAGTATCTTCCGCTCCCAAATCTAAGAAGTAATTATCGTCTGGATCGTAAGATTCGATATCAGCAAAATCGTAGAGAATTTTATCGTATTTCTCGCAGTATTCTCTGATCCGCTCACACGCTAAATTTACGGGGCCATCCTCTCCAAGACCATCAAGAGGTCCCGTTGTGTAAACAAATGATACATTAGAATATTCTAGTTCCAATTGGCTCATGTTTGATAAATAATTATCTACATGTTCAAAGGAAGTCTCCATATAACACCATGCCCACATGACAACATTCACTTCTCTATTAGCGGGATTATCTAAATATGCCCGAGTCATATCAAGTAAAGCATCAAGATTATTGCTTACATCAGCACTAGCTTCGTCAATGTCAAGAGCGCCTCCAGTACCGCCATTGTTAAACGCGTATAAGTCCGTCGTGTTCATAAAATCATCTAAATATGTCATTCCTTCGAGAAGTTGACTCCCATGAGATGTGTGCCAGTACATTATATGCAAATCTGCTTTTGCTTTTTCGATCCATTCTTCGGGAATGCGTTTCAAATCATCCAAATGAGAATGATTGTGGTTAGTTACAAATACATTCTCATTGCTATTTAATGAACTCTGCTGAGTCATAAAGAAATATATCGGAACGATTGCAATACAGATTCCTACGATTATTATCAACGCTATTACTTTTTTCTTCATTTTGATCTCACTTTTATATTCTTCATTTTTATTTCTTTATTTATGTTCCATCCCATCCAGCGATGATTGCCAGCATCCACCAAAACGCCTTGGCTTTATTTTCGCAATTTTTTTGCGTGGTATGTGCCACTTCGTCTTGGGAATATTGTGCGTGTCTTTTTGGAATTAAAACGGTCTCACTACCCGTATCGTACTGGTAGTTGCTGTAATCGTAAAATCTCCCCTCATTGTCGTAGAGCCAGCATTCGATATCGCCAAAATCAAATAAGATCTTGTCGTTTAACAAGCAGTATTCCCTGATTCGTTGGTTGTTGAGGAATCGTTGGTATCCACCATCAGGATCTTGACTTCCAGAATCGCAGTTTCCAGTCATATATATGAACCGCACACCATTGCTCGAGTAATTTTGCTCGAATTCGTTCATTACTTCCAAGTACTCTTGAATTTGTTCTGATGAGTAATAATCTACTTGAGTACACCAACACCACATTGACAAATTTAGGGTGGGATTATTGTCTATGACATCTTGAGTATATGCTATTCCTTGAGAAGCCTCCCAATAGAGATCGGGCGTTATATAGTCCTCTGTTTCTTGACCATCAAAAATGCATAATGTATTATCTTCCTCGGCAAGGTTAGATTGTTCTATGGAAACATTAAAAATAGAATTCAATTCTTGAAGGTCGTAAAGTCCCGATGTTATTTGGCTTCCGTGGGATGTATGGGCATAATGGAAGTTTAATTCTTTGGCAAGTTCTAAGTATATGGTGGAAATCTTCGTCCAATCCACGCATTCGTGGTCTATTATCAATCCACCACCAATGTTGCTAACTAACACTGTCCAATCATGTTTGAGAACGATATTTTCGTCAGTAACACTTACCGTTATTTTATACACCTCATCACTTATTGCATCGCTAGCATTGAATAGTAAGGAGTTTGCGTTACGCGATTGTTGTGTTCCATTGACGGTCCATTCATAAGTCAATTGTGTGCCGGCTGGAAACGAGGTCGTGATGTTAAACTCTTGTATGGACGATGTTCCTATTCTAAGGAATGATCGCGGAGAATAACTTGTTATGGTCGGTGTATCAGGGGTATTAGAGGTGGAAGATAAGCTGATTAACCAAATAGAAAGTGGAATGCTCACAGCACAAATCCCTACAATCGCAAGTATTGCTACGATTTTTTTATTCATTCTTAATTCTTACCCCGTTAAATCAATATTTATTAATAAGTTCAATATTATTATCATCATTTAAAAATTAATACTGAAATTATCGAGTATAAAATTTTCAAAAGTTCGAAATGCGACGAACTATAACGAAATTCGAATTGAAGAATATTTAAATGACGATAACTATCGAAAGTTTTGTCGTTTTTATATCATTTTGATCACATCATTTTCTTTTTTTGCACATCATTTAAATAGATCTCGCTTTTGATTTCAATCATCAAGTTTTTATTTTTAGTCATTTTTTCTTAAGTATCATTATCTTCAAGTAAAACACAAACAAAAAAGTAAACTAATATGCCATTTGAAGAACTTAGTAAAAAATTAGCGCAGCTCATGAAAGATACAGAAGAAATCGAGCTGAAAGATGTTGATCTTTTAGCAGAATATCTTGAATTTCAGATGCTGCCTGGTATAGTTGCGACGGCCGCTCAATCTATGGGACTGCCTGCTGTAGGGAAGGCAGAATGGACTCCAGCAAAATTCAAGGTTGATGTTAACTTTCCTGGCGAGATCGAGACGATTCAATTCATCCGATCAAAAGGAAAAACCGTTACGATTGGAGGAGAGAAAGTTCCACCTTTCTATAATTTTTTAGGTCTTAACAAACGAAATCCAAACCCACCTGCAGTCACTTACGATGTTTTCGATTCCATCGATTTTTCCCCGCCTAAACCAATCAAGCAACAATACGGTGATGTGCTAAAAAGCCCTCCAGAATGGGCTAAGTTTGCAGTGGACAAGTTTGGTGCTGATCTTATTACCTTCCACTCGTTAAGTATCGACCCTGGGATGGGAGATGCTCCCGTGTCTAAATCGGTAAAACTTCTGGAAGACATCTTGCAAGCCGTAGATGTGCCAGTTATCATTGGATGTTCTGGAAACAAGAAAAAGGACATTGAACTGTTCGAAAAGACTGCTCCTGCTACTGAAAGCGAAGTATTGATGCTTTCCGCAGCAGATAAGGCTACTTGGGAAGAAGTGATTCCTTTAGCGGTCAAGTACGACCACAACTGCTTGCTCTGGACCTCCTTAGACTTGAACAACCAAATCAAGATGAATAAGGACGCCGTGGAACTTGGACTTCCCCGAAACAGGATTGTTATGGACCCAACCTGTGCAACGCTCGGTTATGGTATGGAATATTCTTTTAGCATCTATCAAAGAATGAGAATGGCCGGATTATTAGGCGAAAAGGACCTTGCCTATCCAATTAGTGGTGGTACGACAAACGCTTGGGGTGCACGAGAAGCCTGGATGTCCGAAAAAACTGCTCCCGAATGGGGATTAAGAGAATATCGAGGTCCAATGTGGGAAATCATTAACGCTCTTACATTGACCTTGGTCGGGCTTGATCTCGCAATGATGTTCCACCCGGTTGCCGCACAACATGTCAAGGATATTACCTCTCAATTTTTCAAGGAAGTTCCAAAAGAACTCAACGAAAAAGGCTATTACGATTGGGTAAGCGCCAGTTTGAAGAGATAAGGTTAATATCTTATTTTCTTTTTTTATTTTTCTATTTTTATTTAAATTTGACAATTTTTAAATTCCCTTCATGATTTAAATCTTTATTCACCTCTTTATATTGTTCCGACAGATTTCAAATAATGCTTCAACGTCACGTTATTATTCTTAGGGATGCCTTATGGCGAACTTGAGGGGAGAGGTCTAGCGCGTCAAGGATCTCTCTTAGAAGTAATGGGTATTCTCGAACAGTAAAAAAATAACAGATTAATAACCGCCAAAAATTTAAGTCCCGCTTCCCTCTAAAATCAATAAGTTTTTTAATCACCGAAAATACATTTTCCACGGGATTAGTTGTCACGTGCTTATCTTTGAACGCTGG
>JAEOUI010000338.1 GCA_016839425.1 Promethearchaeota archaeon | reverse complement strand
GATTTTCTCAAGCTTTCAGCAAGATCTCCTAATTTATTGGCCGTGGCGCTTACTTCTTCGAAAGAAGATGTTTGTTCTTCTATTGAATTATTGATTAATTCAATTGCAGAAGCAGAGCCCTCAGTTCCTTTTAGAGTATTATCTATGTCTCCTGTTATATCATCAATTAAATTGGCTGTTTTTTCTATTATAGAGAGTATTTCTCCAACTTTTTTACTAGATTGACTTATGGAATTCTTTGAATTGTCAGCAAGTTTTCGAACTTCTTCAGCAACTACTGCAAAGCCCCGACCGTATTCACCCGCTCTTCCTGCTTCAATACTAGCATTTAACGCTAATAAATTGGTTTGTTCTGAAATATTAGTAATAATTTTCATAATATGACTAATATCATTACCTGAATTCTTTATTTGATTTCCTAGTTTATTAATTTCACTTACCAATGAGTTTGTTTTAATTAAATTATTAACCTGTTGCTGAGAATTTTGTGCAACCTCATTAGTAGATGCCGCGATCTCTTCAGCAGTTGCATTAATTTCACTTGAACTTGCCGCTAATTCGTTCGCCATATTTGCTACTTCAATGCTCATATTTTGAGAAGATGCAATGACCTTACTAAAATTATTAAGCATCTTTTTGAAAGCCCTAATTAATACACCTATCTCGTCCCTTTTTGTTATTTTGTAAAAATCATTCTTTGAAAAAGAAAGATTCCCGTTGGCCATTTTAAGAGCGTTATTGCTTAGTTTAACTATTGGTTTAGAAATTCTTCTGGATATAAAATACCCAAATAATATTATAGTAACCAAAATGAAAACCATTAAAATTAAAATCGTTGTAATCGTTGTATTTACAGTTCCCTCAATATCGTTGATATAGATCCCAGAACCAATTATAAGATTCCAATTATCAAATTTTTTAACGAAACCTAACTTTTCAAGTATCTTTTCCTCCTTGTCGTAATATTGCCACCTATATCTAATAAAACCATGACCTCTATCTTCAGCAATTTTCTGAAACTCAGAAAATAACTTTAATCCAGTTGGATCTTCCAATTCAGAAACATCTGTGCCTTCTAAATCTGGAGTATATGGATGCATTATAATAATTATTTCATCGCCTTGAGCAGCTTGAATCCAAAAATAATTCCTTTCATTATCTCCATATCTCATCGCTCTGATATTTTCTATGGCAAGTTGTTGGGCTTCCGTTTCATTGTAAATGCCATTTTCAAAATCATCGTAATATTTATTTAATATTTGCCAAGATAAAACTACATTATTTTCTAGGGCATCCTGCTTCTGATCGTAGATACTTGATTGTATGACAATAAGCGAATATCCTGATAGGATTATCATTGGTAAAACGGATATTAAGATAAAATAGCTTATCAACTTCAGTTTGAAACTAATTTTTCGCTTTTTATTCAGCCTCCCCTTATCATTTCTGATCCCTATCTTCTTCATATCTAATTTCCTAAATCCCTATTTTTTTGGATCTATACAAATGTGTAAATCCTAAATTGAATTAGCGATCTTGAATATTTAAATTTATTATAACAGATAGATTTAAATATTTTTATAATTTTGTGTAATATTTAATATATTTATTTGTATGTTTTCAGTAGAGATATATTGCTATTTCGGCGTGAGGTGATCGGATTCGAATAGGCTATAGAAGAATTAAGTATTTCTCCTATCACAAATCTGTTTTTCATTATTCATTTTTAGGTCTAAATGTTCTTGATTCGAAATTTCATTGGTTTTTACATTAGATATGAAAATGTTATTATAAAAAAAAACCAATCATTGTAATAATAAGAAAAGCATATGATGAAATTTTGATAAATAAAGATGTTTTAATTGGGATTATTGGGGGAACAGGTTCTGAAATCGATCTTGAAAACTCTGAAGATGTAAAATGTCACACTCCATATGGTCGCACTTCAGATATTATAAAAGTAGGTACATTTTTGGAAAAAAAAGTGGCTTTCTTATCAAGACACGGAAAAGGACACAGTATTCCCCCCCATAAAATCAATTTTAAAGCAAACTTGTGGGCTTTGAAAAATTTGGGAGTTAAATTTATAATTTCACCCTCTGCCGTAGGATCATTGAGAATCGAACACCATAAAGGTAAATTCATTATCGTTGATCAATACATAGACAGAACCAAGAAGCGTGAAGATAGTTTTTACGACGGAGGACAAGTATGTCATATTGGACAAGCAGAGCCGTATTGCAACTATTTAAACGATCTTTTCCTTGAAGCAAGCAAAAAAAATAGAGGAATGGCAATACAAAAAGGAGGTACTTATGTCTGCATTGAAGGGCCTAGATTTTCAACATTATCAGAATCTAAAGTATTTCGACAATGGGGTGGGGATATCATTGGAATGACCACTTATCCCGAGGTTGTTCTCGCCGCTGAAATGGAAATGTGCTATTGTTGTATTGCGATGGTAACCGATTTGGATGTATGGGCTGGAGAATGTCAAAATTGCGGGATTGTAGAATATACTCAAAAATGCGAAAAATGTGGGAGCCTTATAAGTAAGTTAGAAGTGAATGTAAACGAAGTCCTCGAGACAATTGCTAAAAACGCAGAAAACTTGAAAAAATTATTAAAAACAGTCATACCAGCTATTAATATCAGTAAAGATTGTCCTTGTCATCATAGATTAGAAGGAGCGATTTTATAAATAATTAGCCGAAAGAAAAAAGAGATTGAAATAAAATTAAAATTAATTGTAAATATTACTCTTCTACAGGGATGTCTAATAGTGAAAAAATTTCGTATCCACTAAGTTTTTCACGCCCTTGCAAGCTTCCAGTGAGTTCGATCACGAACCCTATCCCCGCTACAACACCACCAGCTTTTTCTATTAAATTAGCTGCTGCTTTTGCGGTTCCGCCAGTTGCTAACAAGTCGTCTATAATAAGAACTTTTTCACCTTCTTTAATAGAACCTTTGTGCATTTCGATGGTGTCAGTGCCATATTCAAGCTCGTATGTTTCTTGTATTGTGTCGGCAGGTAATTTTCCTGGTTTTCTGACGAGTATAAAACCCGCATCTATCAAATAAGCAATTACAGATCCAAAGACATATCCTCTTGCTTCAATTGCCGCAACTTTAGTGATACCTTTTCCCTTATAGTGAGCAACCAATCTATCGCAGGCTTCCTTAAAGGCTTCGTGTGCCACGCATAATGTCGTTATGTCCTTGAATTGAATGCCTTCTTTAGGCCAATTAGGTACATTGCGTATGTATTTTAATAGATCCATTTTTTTCATTCTCGTAGTTTATAGTGAATTATGAATTCTTGAAGAACAAAATATTTAATGATATTTATTTCAATCGTTCTCTTCTCTTACAAATTTAATATTTTCATCTTACTAAGAGTTAAAGGATTAAATGTCAAAATTAGTTATATCAAGTTGTAATTATGATTTTAAGGAGGAATCTTAAGAGCATTTATATCATAAAAAGAAAAGAGGGCGAAAAAAAGAAAAATATTAAATAGCAAAAATTAGTATAATATTTTAAAAAAAGGAATATAATTCTGAAATTAATAAAAAATATTTCACGCTTGAATATGAAATTCATAAACTATCACGCACAATACATGAAAAAAATGACTATTAACCAAGGAGGTATTAGATCGTGAAGATTCTCATTTTTGGTCCTCAAAACGCGGGAAAAACTAGCTTGATGAGAACAACATGTCTAGGATATAATTTCATGAAAGTCATCAACCTCAAGCCAACTAAAGGCGTTTCTCGAGAAAACTTTATATTTCGAGGTATTATGGAATTAAACATTTGGGATGCAGGAGGTCAGGAACGTTACATGGAGCGATATTTTTCCGAATCCCAAAGAGAATTGATCTTTTCAGAGATCACCACAGCTGTATTTATGGTCGATACCGCTGCCCCAGAAGCAAATGTGAAGGATATATTTGATAAGTTTCACACTTATGTCTGGGAGTTCAGCCCTCATGTAGATAAAATATACGTGTTATTAAATAAAATTGATTTGGAAAATTCCAAGGAAGATGATTATTACGATATTCTATCAAAAGATTTGGAAAAAGAAGTAAAAGAGAAGATCGTCTTTACACCTGTATCTGTGAAGGAAGGAAGCGCCCAACATAGATTAATTGAAATACTGGATTATGAAATTCAAAAAAACACCTTATCAATGCAACGCTTAGGCAAGATACGACACTTGCTGAACGAATTAAAAGCAGAATCCCTTTCAGAATACATGTTATTTAACCAACCTGATGGTTTGCTCATCGCTTCTACGATTGGAAAGTTTGATAGTAAACCCCTTCAATTCATGAAACTCGAAATGGGAACATTGGACTCCAATCTTTACCAAATCTACTCAAAAGTCATGTTGCTCGTGAACGCAAATCCATCGCCTATATCGCTCTCAACGATTATTTACGAATCAGACGATTCTTATGTGCTTATCAAGCAACTCGAAGATGTTGGAGTAATCATGGCAGTTACAAAAAATAAAAAACCCGAAGTCTTCAACGGCGTAATGGGTGCTCTTAACGGAGATGAGCTCAAGAATCTTGAGGATTTCTTAAGAAGCTCTATTTAATCATTTTTTCTTGCTCTTTCTCATTTTCCATTTATATATATATTTTAAATAAGTTAGTTAGTAAGTTATATAAATATTAAAGTAATGTAAAAAAAAATATAAAAAATAATAAGATGTTATTAATTTACGCTTCCTTATCGTGAAGCTTAATCTTTTTGAGGAAATTTTGTTTTGCGTGGTGTGGAGTCCTAACAACAGTGTCGTTGCTTTTTTCGATTTCTCGAGCTTGAACGCACAATTCCGCAGCAGTTTTCATCATTTCGTGTGCGGCTGCTAATAAAGGCATGTAATCCTCCCGATCTTTCAATTGAAAGCATGCCTTGCCAGTTACTTTAGAAACAGAGGAGGCTAATTCGTATGCGGCAATGACTTTTGCTTCAGCATAAGGATTCGAGAATCCAGCCGCTTTTGTTGCCGTTTTGGCATCAATTATTATTTCAGGAAGTGTTGGGGTTTTTCCCTCGAGCATGTCCATTATGACTTTATTAATTTCATAGGCAATGACATTTAAAGCTCCAGAAATTGCGAGAACTTTTAATAAATCAGAATTAAAAATGCTCATCTCAACGGGATCTAAGAACGGACGGCGAGCCCCTATCATTGAATCTGCGTCCACCAGCATGTATCCCATACCTTTTTCTTTTATTTCATCAACAGCTTTTTTTGCTGGTGCGTCAGAAATAACTATTGTTGGAATGTTTCCAGCCATTTCTCTGCAAGCTTTAGGCCCTTTTAACGCAGCATTTGGGCTAGACATGATGATCAATTCAGGTTTCATTTCAAGTAATTTTTCCATTACTGATGTGCAAACCTCTGGAGGATGCATTTTAGGGCCAGAGGTAACTTCAAAAACGCTAATTCGTTGTGCTTCAGCCCTTTCGTCTAAAAGAAACGCAAGCAACAAGGATGACCCGATGGTTCCGTTTTTTAAAATACCGATCTTTAAAACTTTTTCTTCGCTCATTTTAACCAATCAAATTTATCATAATAATTCGTTAACTTCCTAAATTTTTGAAACTTTTTAAGGTTTATAATGTGAATGATCAAAATCAGTATTATTTTTAAATGAGGAGAATTTAGAAATGACATAAAATTACATTTTATACTTTACAAACAATTAAAAAAAGTGTTTTAAGAATGGAATTAAACGGTGTAGAAATAGAAGATACATATTGCGAAGCCTTTGGGGGAAATTTTGCGAGATTATTAATCACGGCCAAAAACGAAAAATGGGCGAAGATAGCCGCCCAAGTTACAACGGGTTATGCTACATCAACGATTCATTGTGATTCAGAGGCTGGAATTGATGTAATGGTCTCTGCAGATAAGACACCTGACAAGCGTCCAGGAGTGATCGTCATGTTCTTCATAAATGATAAGAAGCAAGTTGGAAACGTGGTAATGAACCGCTTGGGTCAATGCGCTCTTACCTGCCCCACAACATCTTGTTTTGATGCTTTACAAGGCTCTTTAGAACCAGAGAAAGAGTTTGAAATAAAGATTGGTGCAAACTTGCGGTTTTTTGGAGATAAACACGAGGAAAAAATAGAAGGAACTTATCCTTTCGAAGCATGGAAAATTCCAGTAATGGACGGCGAGTTTATTATTCAGAGCGTTGCGAAAGCTGGGAAAGGAATTGCAGGAGGAAATTTTCTTATTATATCAAAAGACCAAGATTCTGGGTTAGAAGCTGCCGAAAAAGCGATCGAGGCAATTAAAGACCTTGAAAATGTAATAGCTCCTTTTCCAGGAGGTGTTGTACGATCTGGTTCTAAGGTTGGATCCCAATACTCGTTCTTGGGAGCTTCCACAAACGATCCCCTCTGCCCAACCCTTAAAAATAAGATTGAAAATTCTTTGTTAAAAGAAGGGGAGGAATGCGTCTACGAAATAATCTTAGACGGAGCCACAGAGGATGTGGTTAAAAAGGCAATGAAACTTGGAATCGAAGCCGCAGTTAAAGTGCCTGGCGTAAAAAGAATTACAGCAGGAAACTATGGAGGAAAATTGGGTAAGTTCCAATATAGATTACACGATTTGGGATTAAGTTAAATATTATAATAAGAAAAAATAAATAATAAAAATTTTTTTATAATTTTCTTTTGATCTTTCTTTGTTGCGTTTTTCGCTTTTCTGGTTCTTGTAGATCAGTTTTTGTCTTCTTAGTTTCTTCGTCCTTTTTTGGTTCTTGAACTTCTACTTTCTCAGAAGACATTTCCTTTACAGCTTTTTGGCTAATTGTTTTCTTTTTCAGAGAGACTTTCCCCTTTGGTCCCCCATTTTTTGATTTAGCCTTATAATATCCAATACCAAATCCAACAAGCACGCCAAGCAATAATCCAACAAATAACG
>JAEOUI010000337.1 GCA_016839425.1 Promethearchaeota archaeon | reverse complement strand
GGGTTGATGAAATTTAATATTAAAAATCAGAAAATAAAAACTGTAGAAAAGACAGAAGTTACATTTTACTTCATTAAATTTATATTCCATAGCATTTTGCAATCGATAATTTCGAATTCAATTATAGCTCCTTTAGGAACGGCCCAACTTGTTAAAGACAAGTTTAATTTAAAAGATTCTGATTCAATACTAATAGTATTATTGGACGAATTTCAAGAAATAGAAGTCGATTTTATAAGTAAATTCTCCAAAAATTTAACCATTTTAACAAATAAACCTCGTTACCAGAATCTTTTTAAAGAATTAGATTACCTTACCTTTACAACCGTTCAAAACGAAGTTATTAGAGAACCAGGAGATTTTTTTGATGGAATATATATTGGCAGACTTCAAAAAAATTTAAGTTTCTACGAATTTACATTAGTTAAATTAATACAAGAAGCAATAAGAGTGTTAAAACCAGGCGGATATGCTATATTTTCAACTCCTTTATTAGTTAACCCGATTGACAGTTTGCATGTTGATGTACTCTTAAATATTTACAACGATCTAAACGCAAATTTAATTTTTACAGAAGAAGAGATTAGAAGCCTATTAGAACCACATGGTTTTAGCGATATTCAATTTTTAAAATATCACGGTTATTTAATTACAATAGGATTTAAACCAAATAGTTGAAGAATTCATTACAATCGATTTTGACATGTAAAAAATTTTACCACGGAATAAATTAAAATACTAATTTTTGCTATATATGTCACATCAAAATCAATAATAGGTTTTGTTTTATAATGTCTAATAACTCAGAAAAAATAGAATTCCTTTATACGAGGAAACCAAAACATTTAGGTGTTGAGAGTGCTGACGACAAGTTCGATGTAATTTTGCCAAAGAAATACATAATTGTCCTGCTTTTGATGTTCGCAATTCTCTTCATGATCCAATTTATATATTTTTCAGGGTTTTACTTAATTCTATATGATTCGATGTGGGGCACGGAAATGTATGCCGCCGAAGACTTTCCCGTATGGCCGTATTGGTTCGTCCCCTTGCTTTTTCTCGCTATTTCAATAGTGCCATTATTGGCATGGGGTGAGATTGGATCGCGATTTGCCTCAAAAAGCATGGTAAAATACTTGAAAAAAACTGTGTCAAGGAAAAGGCCTGGACCTGGAGAGTTTGTTCTTGGATATCCGTTACGAACTAAGGATATTTATTATCTCGAAGCATATCCCATGGACTTGGACCTTGGAAGCGAGATTAGAAGCATCAAGGTATTTGTAAAGAGAGTAATTGAAGTATTATCAATTTCTATTGGTATGAGCGTTTTAATTTCACAATTCGTTGCACCTTATATCTGGAATCTTGTGGAACCATTAGATTGGTACACTACAATAGAAGAATTAATAATTGATATGACTATATACATAGGTCCCTTCTCTTTATTAATTTTAACCTATGTCATGCCAACTTTTTGGGTTGCAGAAGACACCCAAGCATATCGAATTAACGAACTCCAAGATACCGTTCGCTTGGGATATTACCTCCGATCTGGAATTCTCAGCAAGATACTCGGATTTTTTTGGAATTGTCTTAGTTTACAATCTTGCTACTCAATTTTCAGCAGTTCTTTTTTTGGATTCAGGCACTATTCCAAGTTACGGAGATTTAATGAAAGATCCAGTTCTTGCGGCTAACGTGTTTGGTACGACTTTCGTTTGGTTCGGTATTATACTCGGAATGTCTGCTGCGGTACCTTTTATGATCTCGCTCTTGTATCTTGGAATTTATCACGAGCGATGGGTGAATAACACGCGCATTAAAGCGAGCGAATTCATGGATCTTGGTACCTTACAAATTAAAAAACCTGACGAGTCCAATTTGAGATATGTGAAGCATCCAGAGAAACTCGACGAAACTGGAGGATTCTTCCAGGATTTTTTTGGAAAAATAGTTCTTATCGTACTTGCAGCACTGGCAGCCATTATTTGCATTTATTCTGCATTCGTTTTTGGTTACGAAGAAGTCTTGTTTGGGGCTGATGCAGACATTCAAGGCTTTTTATTTGTATTTTTATATGTGCTTGCATTCGTTACCAGTGGCTTAGCAATCTTATTACTGCTAATAGAGATAAGAAAAAAAAAAACCCGAAACTCTAATTCCTAATTCTTTTTTTTATACTTTTTTTCATATTTTTGTTGAATTTAAGATATCATTTCCAAGTTTTTTTTTGAAATCTTAGATTAATTTATTCGAGTAAAATCTCCGTCTTTTGTGATTTTAGAGAAATCCGTTGTTGCGAAAATAATTATACTAAACAATAACATTATCGAGACAAAAATAAACGCCCACGATACGGAAATATCGTAAATGAACCCAAATAAAAAAGCTTCTCCCAAAGATATTAATCCCACCGAGAGATAATACAAACCATAGGCTCGACCACGCTTATTTTTCCCTGCAAGGTCGGCAACATACGCTCTTGCAATTGGATCTACGGACGCCATGTAAAATCCGAACATTATAAAGATAGTTAATATCATTATTAACGAAAGGACTGATATTCGAACAGGTATTGATAATATAATGCAAGATATAAGCAATACGGATAACCCAATGACGATTGGCAATTTCCTGCCTATTTTATCTGATAAAGTGCCTGTAACTGGAGAAAATATCATATATACAATGTTGGAAAGGAGATAAAATAAAGGGATTAAAAATGTGAGATCCTTCCCGATAAAATCGTTAGCACGAAGGATTATAAAGGAAATATCTACGCTCGCAAACTCAATAACTCCAAGGATAATAATTAGCTTCACGAATTTCCATGATATTTTATCTACTTTAGGAGCGCAAGATTTAGAAAGAATAGATTCATTAATTTTCAAAATATCCACATCTTTTACGAGAATGACAAATATTATAGCGAAGATTCCAGGAACCATTGAGAATAGTATTATATCTGAATAAGACCACGAAAAGAATAAGAGTAAAAATGCCAATAATGCACCAACTACTGCACCTGCAGTGTCCATTGCGCGATGCAGCCCGAATGCCTTCCCTTTTTCTACGGCATAATAAGAGATGAGAGCATCTCTAGCAGATGTTCGAATTCCCTTCCCAAACCTGTCGGTAGCCTTTAGCATTAATATTTGATCCCACGAGGTGGAGAAACCAATAAATGGTTTTGATATGTTTGAAATGGCGTATCCCGCTACGGCACAAGGTTTTCTTTTATTTCTCTTATCGCTGATCCAACCTGATACGCCTTTCAAGATATTTGCCAGAGCTGTCGTGACACCAGTTATGATGCCCAATGCCATTGCCGTTCC
>JAEOUI010000336.1 GCA_016839425.1 Promethearchaeota archaeon | reverse complement strand
ATTTATTGACGAAATTAAAAACCTTGAAGTGATTTTCGAAATTTCTACGCTTGAAAGAATCGTTTTAAGGGCTTGTGATCTTAAAGTTCTCCCTAGTTCAATAAAGAATCTTCAAAATCTAAAAGAATTAAACCTCAATAATAATTATTTAAACAAACTTCCATTTGAAATTCTTGAGTGCAAAAACTTAGAAAATTTAAATTTATTTGCTTATGGTTTTGACGAATCTTTTGAAAAATGGGCAAAAAATATAATTCAACTCCCAAAATTGAATCATTTAAAAATCAATGATTATCATTTAAATTCCGTTCCTGAAAAATTAAAAATGAAAAAAGGATTTAAAATAGAAGTAATTTAATACCTGAGTTTAGGTGTCTTGTATTTTATTCCAAATAGTTCTCAGTGTTTTTTCTACATCTAAGTTTTTATAATATGGTGCGACTAGTCTTTCAAGAAATTCTATATGCTATTGTTTAAACTGATAAAAATTGACATTTTGGTTAAATTTCGGTGCGGAATTTTTTAAACCAGAACCATCATAGAATTTAAAATTATTCCTATTTGTATATCTTTCATTATAACGACATAAAATATCAAACATCAATCAAGTTTAATCTCATTGAATATTCCATTTGGCTAATGTGAACGCTTAAATATTATAGAACGTATTAAGAATAAACCAATAAAGTTAGACAAAATAATTATGAGAGAATACAACGGTGTAATGCTCGAGGAGGAGGATGTGCAGGTATTAGAATCCATCTTTTCTATTACCGGCAGACTAGCAAATTCTTTGCCATTTCTTGGTGATATCAAAGTAACAAAAGACCAATTATCGTTTGAATATAACGAGACTTTTTTTTTCGAAAACAATCGCGTTATTGGTTTAATTTTTTATGAAACTGTGTTAAGAAAGTTGCCTGAAAATTTTGGAAGCTTAAGTAGCTTAAAATTTTTAGAATTTATCGATTGTACAGTTCAAGATTTTTCTTCTTCTTTTGGGTGTCTCAACGAATTGGAGGATTTAAGCTTTATCTATGATAACGAGTATGGAAACGACATTATAGAATTAGATTTACCTGATGCATTCAAGAATTTAAAGAATTTAAGACAGGTTCTTATTAGGGGCGTATTTGTTGTATTTATTCCACCTTCATTTACCGCTCTTGAAAATTTGGAAAAATTATATTTAAATAATTGCTTATTTTCGACTCATCGAAATAAATACGAGCTTTACAAGGGTGTAAATGATCTTAACTCTGTATTACTTGAAGATATCTATGATTTTCCTGAGGATATAAATAAATTAACATCTTTGCAACACCTTGATATAAGAAATATTTCGTTTTTATTCCTTCCCAATTCGCTAGCAAAACTTCCCTCATTAAAAAAATTAATATTGGAAAATATTAATAAGGTCCAAAATATTGAAGTAGCATTTGAAATATCGTCGTTAGAAAAATTAGTTATTGCAAACTGTAAAATGGAACTACTACCAAAATCAATACAAAATTTAACAAATTTAAAACATCTTAGCATCCCTAGCAACCGCTTAAAAAATCTTCCTTTTGAACTCTTTAAATGTAAAAATCTTGAAATTTTAGCATTTACTTTTAACCGTTTTGAGGTTGAAATGTTTAAAGAATGGTTAAAAAATTTAACAAATCTACCAAAATTGAAATTACTCTACATTAGTGAATATTTTGCAGAGTATATTCCTAATGAATTGAAAGAAAAAAAAGAATTGAAAGTTATAATTCCTTTTCATTGAATCGAATTTTAATTTATAATCATTTTATTGTTTTATCTTACATTCCTTTCAATTAATGAAGGAGGAATCGTGTATAATCTCCACATATAATTAATCATATTTACAATCATTTGATCTGTAATCTCTCCTGTATTAATTTGTGTTTCCAAAAGACCATAAAGAAGGTCTTGATAGTCTTCAAAGAAATTATCATAATTATATTTTTCATAATTTGGAAAAACTTCGTAATCTGTTTTCTCCAAACCAAAACCATCGTAGAAAATAATTGTATTTTTATTCTTTTCGCGATATTGACACAAAATATTAAAAATATCTGTTGCGACTCGACATGTTGGACACATCACTCTATTGGCAGAAAGATATATTTTTGATCCCTTATCAATGGAGTTAATATTTTCCATAAGAAATTGATATATTTTTAATTCAGCGTGATAATGACGATATCTTTTATTGGGTAATATAGATGTTTTAAATATTCTTGTCTTTTCATTAAAGATACTATCAGGATTAGCAAAGTAGATATCTGCCTCCTCGTTGAAATCGGTACTGAATTTGGATTCAAGGAATTCTTGAATTTTTATTGTATTTTTATTTTTATTATCCCCACTTACAGATATAATGTGCTTTATCTGTCCGTTCTTAAGAACTGTTGCCATTGCTAATGTATATTTATCTTTAGGTATTTTATATTTTTGTTCAATTTCATATTCTAATTTATTTAGAAAATTTTTATGAACACCCTCATATAAGTCGTTAATATTAAGCAAGGAATTATAAGCTCTTAGTACATTTTGTTTTGAATCCATATTACTTAATTTCAGTAGTATATTTTGTTGTTCTATGAGATCATTAATTGATGAGATTTTACGACTTGTTAATACAAAATTTATCTGATCATAAAGGTCTAAAGCACTACTTTGAGATTCTGATAATTCAATATTTATTTCTTCAAAAAGATTAGCATAACTTAAATCTCTTTCATTTAAAATATTGTTTAATCTATTAATAGTATTTATATCTTGATGGGAATTTGTCCACAATCCTTTTTCATTTTCTGTTAGGCTCGATTGAACCATTGCGATCAAAGATAATTTGTTAATATCTATTGCTGGTATTTGATATTTAATATTATCAATACCATTTTTTAAATTGGAGGTGTCCAATAACAATTCTATGCATTCTGAAATAGCTTCAAACATTTGAGTAGGATTGCTTATTGAATTTATTGATATCATATTTTTTCCAACCTTTATTTTTCCATTTTGTAATATATGACGAATAAGACCTTTTTGTATTCCTTTTTCAAACTGAGTTCTTATGTAATTTTCACCATATTTTTCTAATGATATATCATATGCATTTTGAAAATCCCTTTTTAAATTGTTTATTTCCTCTCCATTTTGCTCATTTTTAAATTTGGTTAAATCATCGATACTAGGTAAAAGAGAATTCTCTCCATTCCATCCTAAGAACCTTGTTTCAATCAATTCGTTTAAATTCTTAACAAAATCGATAAATCCTGGTTGGTTAAAAATTGCGTAAAATATTTCTGGATGTCCTTTTTGGACGAAATCATACATATTATCAATAAAACGATTTATTAAAGTGTTTTCTTTTTTATTAGATGCGTGATATTTCATTAAGTGAGATAATTGAGCGGATGCAACCTCTTCCTCTGTTGCAATTCTAATCACATCTGTAAATCCCGATATTTCCCCGCTCTGAAGTTTTTGTTCCAACCAGGCTCTAAAATCAGCGGTCTCCTCCTTATTTTCTATAGCATTATTATTCTTATTTTCATTCTCATATAATTCTATTATTTTATTCCATTCTGTTAAAGCATTTTCTTGATTGTATTGTAAAGCTCCTAAAATCCTGCTCATTTCAGTATCTTCTTTAATTAATAATTTTTGACGAATTCCTTTATTATCTATATAAGAAATTGTTGCACCAATATGTACATCAACGCCGTTAATGACTAAATGGTAGTTTTTATAGTCACCTCCTATATTTTCACCAATACCTGCTCCTATAAAATTATTTTTTGCATTTAGATCAACTTCATTTGTAATTGCTTTTCTCAATACTTGACCAAAGCTTGCTTTATCCCAAACTAAGTGGATGAATTTTCCATTGAATTGGAATATTGGATCAATCCTCGGTGAAAAAAAGTTTTTAAGAGCGCATAAAATTCTTTTTCCAAAACTCTTTTTATTTTCACTTTCAGCATTTTTCTCGTTTGCTTGTGCGTTTTCCATTTCAGTCCTTTTGTTTAATTTTTCCGAAATTTGCTCTGCTTTTTGACTGTTCTCTTCAAATGATGTGCCCATGGTTGTGTCAGCGCCCTCTCTTACCTCCAAGTTAACCTCGACATCTAAGCTTATTTGCTTGGGGTTGTCGTGCATGGTGGGTTGAATTGCGCTTGTAGGCTTATCCATCGTGATCTTATTATCGTAGGCACTTTCGATCTGGGTTTTTTGGTTCGTTGTTATTGAATTTGCTATGTCTTTATTCTCGGAACCCAATTCAGCTGATGTTTCCATGGTCTCAGTCAACGATCCTAAATAGGAATTGACTTTTCTTGCGGTGTTAACGAGCGTTATTTGCTTGGATATCTTTGACGAACTAAACGATATTGCTTCCGATAAGAGGACGCCAAGGCCAAAACTAGCAAAACTGCCGAAAAACACGGGACCTATGATACGAGTAGCCACATTTAACACGGCAAGGAACTTTTGCAATCGCGTTTTCTTTTCTCCTTGCTTCTTTCCATATGCTTCTTGGGTTGCTTGGCTAACTACCTGCTTACCTGTTTCAGACTTTCGGAATTCATTCTTTGACATGGTATTTCCTTCCGTTGCTATATGCTGAGCGTATGCCTCATTTAATGCCTGGGTGACGGGTGGAGCGTGCTTGATCCTACTTTCTCCAGAGAGCGACGCCTTAATGCTCTGGGGGGCGTTGCTCGCTGTCTCTCGAAGCGAAGTGGCCGCAGATGATATCCAAAATGTCTTCTCCTCGCTCCAACCCTGAACATCCCCCATATACTCTACACAAGCCTCAATGAGCCCATCCTTTATGATCTCCTCGATGACCTCCTCAACTGCGCTTTTTATAGCCTTTAGCAAGACTTGCTTTACGGACTTCACGCTTAATTCCGAAAGGAGTCCAGACCACCCTTGAGACGCCCAAGAGCCAAACTGCATTGCCATGGTGCTAATCATGGTTGATGCTAATGTCATTACTTCAGTATAACTGATCTCTCCAATCATTTGAGCGGTTGTACTTGCGTAAATGTGTTGGTTGAAATACTCCATGATTGAATGAGTAGTGGCTTGAGTGAGTGCCATGTTCATTACCTCTTCGTCATCCGGTTGGGCAGCTATGACCCTTTGGAAGCGTATTTGTACTTGATACGAGACGCCTGTATTACCAACTCTCTTGTCAAAGTCTGCCTTATTGCTGTAAAAGAGGTTATCAACGATCTCGTAGAAGTATAAATTGCCCCCGTCGACAACATATTGAGACGAATTCAACTTGATGGAGTCCAAGACATTGCGATTCTTGTCAAGCACTTTCACGCTGACATCAATGATGGGATATTCGAATCCAATTGATAACGGAATTTTTGTCGAATAATCGAGTTCTTGTTCGATGATATCGGTTACCCTCGTTGAGATGCCCGTAGAACCGATCGAGTAGGAACTTTTCAGGTCAACCTTGATCGTTCCATTAGCGGGTTTTATTTGATCGTAAAGCGTTTTACTGACGACAAGCGGTTGATATAGATGCGATCTTGGTAAAACGCGCTCGTAATAGCTTTCGCTTCCGTTCACGACCACGTATTCCGGATTCAGGCGTAGTCCATCATCAGTAGGACGTATTGTTACCATGAGTTCGTTAAGCTCGCCACCAGAAGCTTCGTTAAATGCCTCTACTATGGATCCTAGTGAATTTTTACGATACTCGCGATAGTCAGATACGCTATAATATCCCACGGTTCCTGAGTCAACGCTATATGAATAATAATTTTTATCGTTATACGACTCGAGCTCGCTCGTGACGAGCAAGTAATCGAGATTGATGTAATCAAAATTAAGGTTATACATGACATCTGGCTCTACAGCGCACGATATCAACGCTAATATGAAACTACCAACATTTGCAAGGAAGTCGCTTCCCCTTACAGAATTCGGAGGTGAAACTACTGCTTCTGCCGTGAAACTATCGCCCGTGTCTCCACCTCTAACCGTGGTGTAATAGGCTCCGGGGTGTCCTTGAACCGCAGCAATGACGCCATCCTTCCATACTCTATCGGCGGGTGACCTGTGATTAAGTGAATTAGGCGTTTCCCTTCGACTACTTCCTGCTGCGTAGAATGTGCTGGACTTAGCAATCGTTTCAGTTTCGTGCCGTTTTGCATCCATTGAATATTTAGTCAAACCCGTGTATACCAAGAAATGCGTTACAACTCCAGCAAGCCAACTTAATATTGAGGCCACGGGGAAAGCCAAATAAGGCGCAAACCAGAACACGGCAGAAAAAATTGCAAGGAAAATAAAATAAGACACTCGTTCAACGAGTTGACTTAGAACTGAAGCAACTATTGTCATGAACACTTGATCGACGATATCTTTAAGAAGTTGAGCGCTATAAATAGACCACGCGTTCTTGTCTTCGTTATGTCTTACTTCATAAAACAATTGCGTGAAGTCTTCGAACACTGGACGATGAACATAGCTTATTAACTTATAAACATCGAAAATCTGGTCTTTTTGGATGTATCCATCGCCGTTTTCGAATTGCATAAAATCAATTACTTTCAAGTTCGGCAAGTGATATGTCATCAATATAAAGGTGTTCGATTTTTTGCCAATAGTAGTGTCAAAATCCGTTATTACAACCTCGTCTGCGACAGCCTTTTCGTACGGAACGAAATCATGCGTACCATCATAGTTATAACCAATTGCCATGACATAATATACGGTATTTCCTCCACTAAGCGGTGCCAACACATAAACTGTTTCGTAAAATCCATTTCCATCGCTATCGTAATAAAGATAATGGCCCTTGGTTTTTGCGTCAATACCCCCCGCCTTTGACTTAAACAGGCTTTTATCTGAAGTGCGATAAACAAGTCCGTCCTCTGGGGTGATAAAGACTCCCGTGACATTAAACACATTATTGTTAGCAGAATAGCTCAATCCAAGCTTGAAGGCGTCATTGAAGGTGCTTAATCTATCCGGAATTAAAATCTGGACTGTTTCCTCGTATCTATTTTCTCTTTCTGCGTTTCCTTCCTCGTCTACTATGGTGAGCGTGTCAAATCGTTCGGGTACTATAGTAAAATTAAAAACCGTTTCGTTTCCTAAGCTCGTTTTATCGAGTTGGTTGTTGAATTCGACTTCAGCGCCAGTATCCGTTTGCTTGATTAATATGGGATCTTCGTTCTCTTGAAGGCACTCGTCTTTAAACTCATTAGTAAATATTCTTGATTCCACAAGATCTTCTTGATCATAGGAATCGATGGTTATTTTTTCTTCGGTCCATTCCAAGGTGCTTTTTGATGTAATTCTCGTCGAATACTTTCGATACGAAGAAGGCCACACTGCTTGTCCCCGAGAAGTCTTTTTCGTATAGGGGATGCCTCGGTCTAAAACCTCTTCTGTCAATCCATCGTTAAAGACATTATCTTCTCGAGGCTTTCCATTGAATGCGCTCACGCTTTGCGCAATGTAATCAAAGAGCTTGATCAAGCCGTTCGTGTACTTTGCCGCCACGAGCGTGGTTTGGGTGGTAATAACCTCGTAATTTGCCACGACGGAATTCTTCTCGTATGTGATTTGATTGTCTCTATAACCATCTCTATCGAAATCCTTGGTGACGCTATAATACATTGAATGAACTTGTGTTTTTTTCTTGCTTTGCTGGTCTATTATTTTTTGCGCCCAGAAATCCATATCGAGGAGTGCTTCCGTGATCATCTTCAGTGGCATGAATATGTCAATTGCAGCAGTTGTATCTTTTGAAAAACCTGGAAGCAGGAGTCTATCGTCGATATTAAACCATTTTGTGGTCTGACGCGGCTCAGCTGTTAGCTCGACGATCGTTTGATTTGCCTCGTATTCCATGACTACAGTGTGCCAAAGAATGCCGCTGTTTTCGTCGTCGTCGATACCGTATCTAAATACATCGTATTTTCCGTCCTTATCGATATCTATCACTTGCTTATAATCCTTTTTACCATCGCTATCCGTATCTGCTTCGTAAATCACATTGAATGGGTCTTCAAATAGCTCGAATTTAATGGCAAGCGTCGTTGTATCGTAATGATTGAGCTTCGAAGATGTACCAAGGTCGGCATTTCTCGTATAGTCCGTTGGAACGAATGATGTATATTGGGATGTAATGATATTAGAAGATTCTGAAAAGATCGTTATGCTAGAATTAAGAGAATAATCAAACGACATTTCAACATAATTATTAAGCGACGATGAGATTAATTCAGCGATATTTGACTCGAAAAATGTTTCGGAAAGCTTTAGCTCTGAATACGAGGAAATTGGTCCTCTAGTATAGTTCAAGACGACTGTAATGGATTCAAAAATGTCTAATGTAAATCCAATCGATGTGATGTTGATTTCGTTTAATATAGGATTGAAACTTACGATGTAGCGATCGCCGTTCTCAATGACTTCTTGAGTTAGGTTAACGTGAAGTCCTATAATCGTAAATAATGTTAAATCAGTAAAGTCGTTCGCAAGCGAATAAGGGGTTTCAAATTCATGCACATAGATTGAATTGTTTTCGTATACCTTGAAGGATTCTGAATAATATTGTGTTAACTTGTAATCATGAGACGAACTGTGATCGATGATGTTGCCGTAAAATTCCTCAAATTTGGGCGTAAGATCTTCTTCTTCGTAAGTTATGCCAAGCGAAGCAAAATTTATATTAGGATAATCAATAAAAATAGGCGCTTTCCATGATTCGTTTGTTAGGTAAGTAAAATAAAGCGTTGAATTGGGCATGATAGTAAGTGGGAGTTCTAATTCAACACCTAAATACGATACAAACCTATCAAAACTTGGATTCCACGAGAGACTATTTGTTAGTGGATCCCAATAAAGTTGATAAGCATCACCTGCACCCTTCAGACCCACGCTATAAAACTCGCCATCTTCGTCATAAACTTGCACCTGGTCGAGCCAATCTCCATTTGTGTCGAAAAATAGTGGTTCCTCAAGCAATGTCAAGTTGTATTGATCGTCAGAAGGATTTTCGTCCGAAATAAATTCTTCTACTTCGGTGTACTGCCATATCCTTGAATAATCCTCTTCGCCTTTAATTTCTCTAACTATTTTTTTATTAATAACAACTTGATCAAGAGTAAGCTCGTAATAAGGATCTGGTACGGAAAAGACAATGTTTGTGAAACTTATTTCTCCGTCCTCATCAATATAATCTTTTAACGATGATACATTCAATTCAACCTCAACTGTTTTAAACGAATTAGTAAATTCCGTGTCAAATGGTGTAAGTTCTATAGGCACGCGATAGTAATAATCGTGCGTGAAACTTGCGTAATCGGAAGGAGATGATGCATTAACTAACAGACATTCCGCAGCCGAAATTGAACTACCCTCAAGGGGAGATCGTGCTTCAAAATACAACTTTTCCACTCCTAAAGACACAGCAGTATCAACCGGAGAACTATAACGGATGTAATAAATATCTCCGTCTTTAAAAACAAGCGTTTCGTTTTGATTGTTGGGATTCAAGTATGTATTAGGAATTTGAAGTGTATACGAATCAATATTGTCAAAACTATTTTTTGTTGTATCCCATGTAATGGATGTTTCGTCTGGAAGGACAAGATAATCCATGTTTTCGTCGTATAGATAGGCCAAATCCAATTTTTCAGGCTCCGTCATTAAAATATTCGAAAGTACTACAGTCATATATTTAACTCCGTTAGATCCAATGAAAGTATCTTCATCATCCCATTCCACCATTTCGTATCTTGAGATACCGATATTGTTATCTTCGGAATATATTCCCTCGTGGTCAAAGATTGGTTTAATGAGAATTTTTTCGAACGAATTTGAAAATTCAGGCAATTTAATCCTCAAGTCGAATTCATGCATTACCAAGTCATCAATTGATACATATTGGCTTGATATGAGCTCGTTCGATGTATTAATTAACTCGATTTGAAGTCCTTTTAATAGTTCGCTGTTGCTGATCTCAGCATTCACATGTAAAATGCTATAATTACCGCTTCGAATTCCTGAAAGTATGTCGTTAGCACCAGAATAAGTCAATTCTTGAGCCAAATTGAACGAAAGAATGTTACCTTCTTCTAAATAGGCTGCAATCTGTGAAGCCATACATTCGTAATTCCATGGCGTGCTATCGTACTCGTCTATGGTATATGGAGCATCGAGATTTGGAAAAACTGAAAGCTCATCCGTTCCAATAACATCCCAATACCTTACATCTAGCGTTTTAGCTATTTTTTGGGTGGAGTCGTATGTAAATCGATAAGAATCAAATACACTATCGCGAGATAATGGAATGAAGGAAACCCAGAAATCTTGTATGCTATTAAGAGCAGTTATGGGGTTGAGATCATCACCTCTCTTGTCTATTTCAGGTAATAAAACCACGCAATGCTTTTCCAAGTCGTATTTAAAGTGTTTTTGTTCGAGGAATTGTAGCGTTCCTGAAAAATCGTAATAATATATATTTAACGATGGAGTACCAAATTCGTCAACACATTCTTGTACAT
>JAEOUI010000335.1 GCA_016839425.1 Promethearchaeota archaeon | reverse complement strand
CATTAAAAACAAGCAAGCAGCAGATATGTACCACGACCAATTTCTAGAATTAATGAATCAGCGTAAAAAAATCTCTAAAAATTATCGCCCTCCGAGAACTTCCTCAAAATCGGAACGAAAACCTCGAAAGATTAGATTTAAAGACACAAAAATAAAAGAAGCCGAGATGCTGGAACAACTCAAGAAAGAGAAACTAGCAAGCGCTCTTGAAAAGAAAAAAGCTGGAAAAAAACTGAATCTTTACGAAGCTCGTTTAATTCTTGAGGCCCAAAATCAAGATAATTAAATACTTTTATTCTATTCTAAAATATATTTTTTCAATTAGTTTTTTATTATATTCTTAATAGTTTGCTTTTCGTTTGGATCATATAAAAGATACTTAATAATTATCTTTGCAACTTGCCTTGCTAACAAAGGTGGTACGGCATTTCCTATTTGCTTGTATTTCTGGTTCAATCCACCTTTAAAAATGTATGTGTCAGGAAATGATTGAAGTCTTGCGGCTTCTCGAACAGAAATTGCCCTGTCTTGAGTGGGATGAATAAATCTTCCGGGAGCGCTAACACAACCACAATTAGCGGTAATAGTATCTGCTGGTTTATCCAAGTGAAGGCGTCCGTAAATATTAGAATACCCGCTTGTAAGTTTATAGTCATCGGGTAAATCTTTATGGTTTTCTCCAGGTTTGATAAAAGATATGCGCTTTTTAACATAATATCCATGGTTAGGAGCGTGGTGATCGCTTAATACAAGGGAACCTTTTCTTAAATAATGCTGATATGGAGTTTGGGGTTGTAAATTGTAATTAAAATTTGTTATATTACTTTTCCTTCCAGTAATTGGTTCTATTTCAAGAATGTCGGAAAGCGCGTCCCTTACGGTTAGCAAATCAACATTATCACTTTTAAAATATTTAGGAATTGCCTTCTTTTCCTTAAATCCAATGAAAAAGACTCGCTTCCTCACTTGAGGGATTCCATAATCTGTTGCAAGTAATAATCTTACATGACATTCATAACCGATATTATCGTACAGCTGTTTTATTTTCTTTACAACTTTACCTTCATCCATTGTTAAAATTCCAGGGACATTCTCCATTACAAAAAATCGAGGTTTGATCGCCTCAACCCATTTTATAAAATAGTAGACGAGCGTGTTCCGAGGATCTTTTTTATTCCTGTTCCCAACTGAAGAATATCCTTGACAAGGTGGACCTCCTATGATACCTGTCACGCTTGAATTTGCTAGATATGTTGAGCACATTTTCTCAATATTTAGCTTTGTTATATCTTCGTTCAAACAAGTACATTCGGGATTGTTTAGCTTGTAAGTATCTTGATAAGTCTTTTCTTTTTCAACCGACAACACGATTTTAAATCCTTCAAGTTTAAATCCAAGCGACAGGCCACCAGCTCCACTAAAAAGGTCAATTAATTCCACGGGCGTCATATACTCAAAAAATAATTACTTTAATTAATGTAGGGTTCATTAAAAAATGTGTCTTGAGTTTAAAACACTTTAAAACATCCCAATATAAAAAATGAAAAAAGAAAATAATTACGAATATATAAGAAATGGAATCGAATCGTGGTACAAAGTTAACAAGCGTCAATTTCCTTGGAGAACAACGAAGGATTTATACAAGATTTTAGTCACGGAAATATTATTACAAAAAACGATCGCAACCAATGTAAAAAACATGTATAACGATTTTTTCAGCAAATATGATAACTTCGGGAAACTATTTCGAACAAAATCGGATGAAATCGAATCAGATATCAAGTCATTAGGGTTAAGTAAAAAGAGAGCAAAAATATTAAAAGACTTGAGTAAGATGGTTGTAGAAGAGTTTAATGGACAGATCCCGCTCGAACCTGAAAAACTTACTCGCGTGAAAGGAATCGCAGATTATGTGAGTAGGGCCTTTTCTTGTATTGGATTGGAAAATAGAACAATGTTTTTTGATGTAAATATTAAACGAATAATCGAAAGAGTGTTTAATAATTTTGACAAATCAATGAAAATAAAAACCCATATCGAACAAAAATTAGAACAAATGCTTCCCATAAAAGATTGCAAACATTTTTATTGGGCACTTCTCGATTTTGCTGCAATTGTTTGTACGAAAAAAAATCCAAAGTGCGAATCGTGCGTTATTTCAAGTTATTGTTATTATTTCAATTCTCAAGATCACTAAATTATTACAGACGAAAGTGTATTATATTTTTACTCTTATTAAGTTATAATGATTGAAAATACTTTAAAATACGAAAGCGCTGTTTTTTTTGTAAAGAATATGGAAATATCAAAAAAATTTTATACCGAAATTCTTGATCAAAAAATTACAATGGATTTCGGAAAAAATGTAATTTTTCAAGGAGGATTATCTATATGGGAAGAAGAATACGCCTTAAATACGATCTATTCCTCAAATGCTGCAAATATCAAGGTTGGAAAAAATAGTAGTGAGATATATTTTGAAACAACAGATATAGATGACTTTTACAAAAAAATTAAGAAAGAAGGGATCGAGATCATTCACGATATACTAGAACACCCGTGGGGCCAAAGGGGGTTTAGGTTTTTCGATCCAGATGAACACATTATCGAAATAAGCGAACCAATGAGCACTGTCGCGTTAAGATATTATGATAAGGGAATTAATATAAAAGCTATTTCAGAAAAAACACAAATACCCATTAATATGATTAAAAAAATTATTGAGACGCACGAATAAAACTATCAAGCGACTTTGTTTTTCAAATCCTTTTTTTATTGTAAATTCCATGATTCAAAAAATTTTAATCGAATTCTATATTATCCCATTCAAAGTTATATAAAACCGATTTGATATATTTTGAAAAATAAATTAGAAGAAATTCGGTCGATTTTAATCGAGCACCACCAAGAAATTCGTAGTGCTATCCCCCTCATTGCATCCGAAAACATCACGAGCCCTGCTGTGGACGAAGCGT
>JAEOUI010000040.1 GCA_016839425.1 Promethearchaeota archaeon | reverse complement strand
CTCAAGGGATAATTCCTAAACTTTTCCAATGCTGCTCGGTAGGCAAGCAAGTTTTTCCATGGTGCATTTAAAATGTTATGACTTAGACCCGCTATATAGCCTCCACCGAACGCGGCATCCTGAACACGCTTCTTCACCTCGTTTTTTATATCCTCCAGAGTACCGAAATTAAGCGCTTGAGAAGCGTCTATTCCTCCCATAAAGGTGATTTTATCCCCTAACAAATCCTTTAAATTTTTTAGATTCACACCCGCACCTGGCTCTAATGCTTGGATGCAGTTTAATCCTGCGCTTGCCATATCTGGTAATAAATCGTCGATATATCCGCACGAGTGCTGAACGATAAACATGCTTCTTTTTTTACATTCTCCGTAAAGTTTTTTGTAATACGGAAGGACAAACTCTCTGAAATGATCAAGCGAGAAAATAGACCTCCCTTTATATCCTAAATCGTCGTAATAAAAAACGATATCAACACCAACCTCTCCTAATCTCTTTACAAGTTCGAGATTTACCTTCAGATACTCTGACATGACATCGTGAATGAACGATGGGTTCTTTCGCATGTAGAACGCAACTCGTCCCATTGTCATTCCCTCGAACAGTGCTTCGTGCATTGCAATACCCAAGCGAGCCATCGGGTACACATGTGGTGAAAGAAATTCAATGTAATCATTCCAGAGTTTCGATGAATAATTAATTTCTTCGTTAATATAGTCTATAGGCTTGCCGTAGCGATCCCAAATCTCCCGGAGCGCTTCTGGTGTCTTGAAATATCCATCAATATACCATCGATACTGTATTCCAGTGTCTACTTGTGGTTTATAAGCATAAAGCTTTCCGTTTAAGGGATTGAGCTCTAACCCTAAACGATCAGGGAGATTTGTAACGCTTCTCGAGAGTAATTTTTCACCGAATGGATCCATTTCCTGACAATCGGTGTTCCAAAACTTAATCTCTGCAAGTCCTTCTTCCGTGAGACCAAAACGACGCTTTATATTTGCTTTAATAGAGTTGTGATGTTCTAAATATTCCTCAGACTTCAAGAATACTTGATAGGAAGAGGCTGTTTTTTCAAAACCCGCATTGTGGATAGGGATTTTGTCAGGTTCTTCTTGTAATTCTAAGGCACATAGCACCCGCTCGCGCTTGGAAAGCTTCATGGTATATTCATTTTCTTAAGCTCAAGTTTTCGTTGTTTTTGTTAAAAACCTTTGATCTTTTTACTCCCGTAAAACCGAAAAAAAGAAAAAGAAATCATTTTTTAATACATATTATCTATATATGTGTATTATACATCAATATTAATATATTTAAATTAAAAAAAAAAGGTTGGAAAGATTGGTTGATCAAGACTTGATAGCAAAATTGAAGGGATGGCGACAAAGTCCATTGAAACCCGAATCGATAACTCGAGATGTGGCAAGGGATTTTATCACCACGGTCTTTACCGTTTTCAAGCAATTATCGAAAGAAGATGAAGACCTACAAGAATTAGCGGAAGACACGAATTTGTGCATGCAAATCGTGCTGAAATTCAATGAAGGTGACATTAAATTTTGGATTTCTGCTCCTTCGAACGAGTTTGAATTTGGAGAAGGAGAGGGTTCAGATGTTACCGTGACCATGAGCGCAAGTGGGGAGAAGATGGTGCTTGTTTTATCTGGTGAGCTAGACGCAACCTCGGCGTACATGTCAGGCGATCTTTCCATAGATGGGAACCTACAAGACGCCATGACATTCAGCGAGATGTCATCCATTTCAGCGGATCTTATCGACGAACTCTTGGAGTGAGAATTCTTTATTAATTTTTTTTCTATTGAAAAATTGTAAAATTTCTTAATATCACTTATATTTTGTGAGGTTACCCTTTAGGTCTTCTGCAAGCGATCCCAACTTACTAGCCGTAGCGGAAATCTCTTGCATCGAAGCAGTTTGTTCTTCTGCCGACGCTGAAATGCCCTCCATCGCCTCTGCACTTTCTTCTGATAAGTTTGAAACGTCTTCAATTCTATCAGTGATCATATTAATTAATTCGCCCGTCTTGTTCAATTGAGTAAGAATTGACTCAATTTGAGATCCTGTCTTTCCCACGGCGCTTTTGGACTCTTCGGCGAGCTTTCTCACCTCTTCTGCAACAACTGCAAAACCCCTTCCATGCTCTCCCGCCCTTCCCGCTTCGATGCTCGCGTTAAGCGCTAACAAGTTCGTTTGCTCCGAAATGGAGACTATTAAAGTCATAATCTGGTTAATTTGTTTCGAGGATTTAATCACTTCGCTGGAGAAATCAAATATATCTTTCATTATATTTCTTATCTCAAGCAAAGAAGCAGATTGTTGTGCAACATTCATCGATGCAATTTGCGTACTTGAGGAGATCTCCTCAGAGGCAGCATTTACTTCGCTCGAGCTTGCGGCAAGTTCGGTCGCCATATTTGAGACATTAATGGAAGTTTCTGTTGCTCTATTAACTATATCTTTAAGCCTGGTCGATCTTGATTCAATGTCTTTATTCTGTGTCTTAAGGATCTTGGTAGCGTAATAAAGATCAAACATTGATAATATCAATCCGATGGGATATAAAATGAAAGCACTTGCTATCGAATTTCTAAAGACACCTAACTGAATGAAAGCCAATTCGGCAATTAATACGGGTAATGAGCTTAGTACTAGTGCAACTCGAAATTCTACAGATTTAATTTTCTTATTAAGAAGGAAATACGAAAAAACAATAAAAAGTACGAGACAAAGCGGCAATAGAATTAATATATTTATCAAATTGTCATAAAATTGAAATATGGAGAATCACCTATTATTAAATTTTATTTTAATAAAGATGAATTATAAAAATTTAAGTCTATGTAAAAAGATACTTTATTATATTCTTGAAATTTGATAAATTCTAAAGCATAGTTAAAAAGAAATAAAAGTTGGAATGTTATAAAAATTAATTTATTTTAAATATAAAAATAAAAATAAACTAAAGTTTTTTAAAATATTTCTTGAAAAAAGCCCCATTTTCAACATATTCACCCGATGTTTCTTCTCCTTTCAGAAGACCTTCATCTGAGAACTTTTTTTTAATATCGGCAGGAACGCCAACTACTAAACTTCTTTGAGGTATTTCCTTATTAACGAGAACCGCACCCGCAGCAAGAAGCGAACCTTTCCCAAGTCTGGAATTGTGTAGAAGGTTCGAGCCAATTCCAACGAGGCATCCATCTTCAACGACACACGGACCGTGAACCATGGCGTGATGACCTATGATGCAATCAGAACCGATCGAAACCGTCGTGTTCCTCTCGGAATGAATGGTTACATTTTCTTGAACGCTTGTATTTTTCCCGATTACGATCTTGCACCAATCTCCCCTAATGACCGCTCCAAACCATATATTTGACCCCTCACCGATGATAACGTCTCCGATAACGGTTGCTGTTGGGGCGATAAACACGGAATCGTGTATCTGGGGCTTTTTACCGTTAACAGGACTTTCAATTATTATTGGTCTTAAACTCATGATTATTTTCGTTCCTAAAACTATTGTATAAAACCTAACTAGATTTGTTTTTTATTAGGCATATTTATAGTTTAAAAAAATAAAGAAAAATAAAAAAGAGTTAGGTTTTATTTTAAAAGACCCGCATCTATGAGGATTTGTTTGTGATCAAATGCAAGGCTCAAATTCTTTAATTGTGTAATTGGATAAAGCCCTACTTGTTGCGAATCGTCCCCACTCTTCATGTCAGAAATATTTCCAACGATCTTGCATTTGAACGCAGTAGAATGGACTATACCACGAGGATCTCGATCCTCATCGTCGTATACTCCGATTTTATCGACAATTCTCACCGTTAAGTTTGTCTCTTCTTTTACTTCTCTTAATAAAGCTTTTTGAGGAGTTTCTCCTTTTTCTATAAATCCTCCAGGAAGAGCCAGAAAGTCCTTAAAAGGAGGATATTTTCTTTTTATTAAAATAACATTACCTTTACCATCTTCTATTACGGCATCAACGGTTTTTCCTATGTTTTCTTCTTTCATTTTAAATTTCAAGCGCATATTAACCGCTATTGTTGCCACGAGAATTGAAATGATAAATATTCCAACCATGCCGTTAAGGACTATTGCTCCTGCGTCTCCCTCACCCCACATGAGCGCAACCATGAGAAGACCAACTAAATCTGCCAGCACACCAGCTCCAAACAACAAATTCAATAGATTTAATCCTTTTTCGGTTCTTTTTTGGTTTTCCTCGTTTTTTTTCAGGTATAACTCCTCCATGGCGTCGTATATCGTTGTAAATTTTTCATTCACGCGCGTTTCGATGTTTTTCAATCCAAATTCTTGAATGAGGTGGTTTAACACGCTGGTATAGTGTTGCCTCCTATTATAATCTAACTCGTTATAAATGGCACTCAATTGGGTTTGAATTAAACCTCTTAAAAGGCGGAGGTTCTTAATCTTTTTTTCTATCGTTTCTAAATTCATAAATACATCCGAATTTGTTTTTAAAAACAATAGGTCAAGCGATTCGTTAATTGTCCTAAAGGCAAAAAGTACGGCTCTTATCTTAGGTGTAGGATCCAAAACCCATTTTTTCATGTATGACTCGAAAAAATCAATGTAGTTTTGCTCTGCCATATAGATGAATCCCGAATTCCTCCTTATGAAATGAAGCTCTGAGAGGCGATTAGACAAGTTGTTTTCAGTTCTTTTATCGTAAAGTGTAACCGAATAGTCCTCCCATTGGCCAGAATACACTTCTGTCCAATAGGATATGACCTTTTTGTATTTATCTATGTTTTGGGGGTCCCAACTTATTTCTGCAGGCGTGGTTTTATCAGAAGTCACAAACACATATATTGGGCTTTCAGTGTCGAATAGTATCCCCTTATTTTCTTCCAAGTTGGCAAACGACTTTAATTCGTTTAGGACAATATAAGGAATTTGTTGGATGAGTATAGGTTTGATTGATTGCTTCTTCTCGGGGGTGTTCTTGTAGTATTCCACATCAAATTGAAAGAAACCTAGGGTATCGTAGCTCCGTTCGCTATTCTCGTCGTTATACGGAAAATTCGTCATATAAGCTTTCCAAGTGCAACTCAATGAAATGTTTTGTACTAAATCCAAGATATCATCCTTTAAATCTTTCCTAAATATGTCATTATCCGTTAGATTAGTAAGTTTATTGTTTAGGAGCTCTTCGATTTCCTTGCTTTTTTCAAGACCGTTTATTACGGGCGTTTTTTTGTCTTCTAATCGATTTGAAGTTTTTAAAAAAGCGCTGATAAACCAATATTCCTCTTTATAGATGAATTGTAAATTTTCTACCATTTTTTCACCAATATAATTCTAAAATAAATGTTTAATCACCTAATAGAATTCCTTATTTATATAAATTTTATAATTTTCAATTGTTCGAAATTGAATACAATAAGGGTGGATTTTGCACACGATTGCATGCTTAATTTTATAAATTTTTTAAAATTAATATAAAAATAGGATAAAAAAGTTAAAAGTTAAATACGAATTGTATACTTACTTTTAATAAGGCACAAAATTCTTTGGTTTTCAGCACAATGGTATCAATTATAGAACTAGTATTCTCCTTGCTATATCTTCCGATATTATTCATAATTGCTTCATATTTGTTTTATAAAGCTTTAAAAATAAAAGCAAATAATGTAATCTTTTTATCTGCTTTTTTTTATCTAATCGCTATAGATTATTTATTCGTGCTTATTGAAGTACCTCAAATAATTCATTCAATTATTACAAACACGCCTTCACTGTTTTTAATTCTATTCGTAAAATGCACCTTCTACAAGGATAAAAAAAGTTCTTTTTGGGTCGTCTTAGTTTCGTTTTTAGTGCTTCGAATAATAGATCTTATTTTAAGAGTGGAAAATAATTTTATGGTACCTCAAGTTGAGACCATTTATGATGAAAAAATACTTCTATATTACTTGTTTTTAACTGTTGTAATTTTTAATTCAATCTTAGTTAATGGATGGTTCTTTTATGCATCATTTAAAACTTATCGCTTGATAAAATCCGAAAATATTTCGCCTTGGGTAAAACAAAGATATTTAATAGTTTCATTGGCGATGTTAAGTAATATTATAAGTATTTCATTGAATTTTTTCATCCCTCCTAATGGTGGTTGGTATCTTGGTTCAATCGTAGCCTTGGTAATTGCAATAATTAAACTTCCATTTGTTTTTCTTTTTATTTTTGGTAATTTAATTGGATGGATAATGCCAGCTAGATTGAAGAGTTATTTTGACCGAAATTATTTAGTACAAGACGATGCTGATGTAAATGAAGATGGTTTACTAAAAGCGATTAGAAAAGAACTTGCTTCAAAAATTAGCAACTAAAATAGAATTTCCCTAACTCTCAAAGATCATTATTTATCATGTTCTTTTACGAATTAATACTATAAATGAGAAGCAATAATATCATATATGAAACTTTATTAATGATTTTAAATAGATCTAATCAAACTGGGAAACTGGTTATAAAATTGACTAATTTTAAATATTCTAACAAATTAGCACAGAAATATGCTAACCTCACGAGGGATATCAACGAGGAATATATAAACATCCATCCCATCCAGAGAGGAGGAATATTAACATCCGAAGCGTATAAAGCCTTGGTCGCTTACGGTGATGGATATAGCATATGTGACAATTGCTTGAAAGGAAGAATTGATCAAATAGAAAATCCTCCTGTAACTTCTTTTTTAGACGATATGGCCCAATTTCTAAATGTAGATAAGGTCATGCTCACTGGTGCCGCAAGAGAAGCAAAGAGGATAACGATTGAAGTCTTGGCGAAAAAATATCCAAAAAGAAAGACTGTAGTAGTAGATAGCAATGCCCATTATACAACATATTTAGCCATTGAAGCAAACGGTTTAAATGTAAGAGAAGTTCCTAACTCTGGAAATCCCGAATACTCCATCAATCCCGAGGACTACCAAGCAATTATTGAAAAAATAAAAAAAGAAGAAAATGAATTACCTTTACTTGCGGTTTTAACTCATGTGGATTATAAGTATGGAAATGTCAACGATCCCAAACCTGTTGGAGCGATTTGTCAGGAACAGGGCATACCTTTCCTTTTAAATGCGGCTTATTCGGGGGGGGTATTACCTATTGATTGCAAAGATGGAATTATCGATTTTATCTCATGTAGCGGTCATAAATCTATGGCTGCATCAGGACCAATAGGTTTGTTAGGTTTCAAGAAAGAATACGCAGATGATGTTGAAGTTTTATCAAAAATCAAAGGAGATTTATCCGAAAAATCCTTTCCAAGTAAGATCTGTACTGTTATGGGATGTCCGCCCGTTTATGGTGCTCCTTTAATAACTCTTATGGCAAGTTTTCCGTCAATTGTAAAGAGGACAGAAATTTCTTCCGTTCAAGAAGAATCGAAAAAAATCAATTATATCATTGATGCTATTAAAAATATCGAAGGTGTTGAAATCCTTGGTAAATTACCGAAAATCCACCCTTTAACCTCGATAAAAACGAATAATTTTGCTAAAATTGCTAAAAGTCATTCCAGAAGAGGATTTTTCGTACGAGACGAATTTAAAGAAAGAGGCATAATCGGAATGGCTCCTGGAATTTCTAAAAATATGAAAATTAGCACTTATGGTCTTACTTGGAATCAAGTAAAGCGTTTTGCTAGCGCTTTTATTGAAATTTCTGAGAGATTTGGTTAAAAGAGACAAGATTATTATTTGAGCATTAAAATAATCAACAATTAATCTCGTATTTCTTCTAATAATATCATGATATTTTTTTTAAAAGCTTTTACTATCTCGTCAATTTTAGGGGATATGATATTTTTACCATTTTTTATAATTTCGTAAACTACGGGGAATGTTCCTATAATCTTATTATCTACTTTGCAGGTTCCATCACCTCCCACCCCTATAACTATATATCCTTCAGTTGTTAATTCTATGATGTGCCCTTCTCTTTCATTTTTAAATAAATCGTATGAGACGGAAAGCTTTTCAAGGTAATTATTTGCTTTTTGAATCTCTTCCTTTGATCTTTCCCTGCACTTGTTGGATTATAAATAATTGCCTATTATCTCGTTTCTAAAAAAAAGTAATTTGAGAATAAATAATGATTTTAATGTTATTTAAATAGATAACTAATTAATGTTTACTCGAGATGTAAGGATCATACACATATACTAAAATTTATATGTCTAAAATTTACCTTTGTATTAGGGACAAGTTGTGTTAAAAATAATATTTTTGTAATAAAAAAACATGACAATAACAACAGAATCTGAAAACGGTAGAAATAACCTATTGGATACGATCTCTCGAGGAACGAATTTGTGTTATTTCTATAAGGACGATCAGGACTTGTTGGATCTCATGTATTCTTATTTTAATCGAGGATTAGATTTAAATGAACAATGCGTTTTAATCAACTCTCAACCAGAACTTGAAGGACACTTAAAAGATATATCACCAAACGCAAAAAACTTGCTAAGAAAAGGTCAATTAAAGCACCTTTCTTATAAAGATTGTTTTTTTAAGAAAAATGGCTGCTTTAAACCTGATAACTTACCATATTCTGAAAAACTAAAACAAGCTCTTAAAAAAGGATACGATGGTCTCAGGATTATCATTAATATGAAATGGTTGAAAAGAAAGGATATGGACGAGTTCATTGAATATATGACAAGCTTTAACTCTTTAATTGATAGTTTAAAAATAATAACTCTTTCTTTATTTCCATTAACAAAGTTTCGAAAGACCGAAATTCTCAGCATTTCGAACGCCTACCAAAAGATTATTATCAAAAACAATAATGTTTTTGAAATCATTGAAAATATTGAGGATAAAAGAGTTGAAAAGCAATTAAAAGAAGCTAGCGTGGTATCAAATGGGGTTGCTCACGATTTTAATAACTTGCTCACGATTATTAAAGGCAACGCAGAAATGGCCTTAATGGATTTGAAAAACAAAAATAGCAAGCTTTCTGAACATCTTTTTGAAATTATTGAATCGACTAATTCCGCTCGGAGGTTAGTACAACAATTATATAGTATTTATAGGGATTCATGTCATTTATGTGAAGAAATACAAGAAATAAATCTCAATAAGTTGATAATCAAGAGTATAGAATTAGTCAATCTCTTTTTCAAGCAGAATAAAACTTCTGAAATTGAAATTGAGTTAGACCTAGACCCTGAAATTCAAAGCGTCTTAGTTGATCCTGGAAAAATGGAACAGATTTTGTTAAACTTGATAATAAATGCTAAAGACGCAATGCCTCAAGGCGGGAAGATTGTAATTTCGACAAGCACTATTGAGAAAACGAGAAGTAGTCTTAAATCCAATAAAAACAACTATGTATGTCTCTCAATAAAAGATACAGGCATAGGAATACCTAAAGAACTCATTGATAAGATCTTTGAACCTTTTTTTACTACTAAAGGATCTAAAGGAACTGGATTTGGATTATTTTTAGTAAAAAAAATCATAAAGAAATATGAAGGATGGATAGAAGTGGAAAGCAAACCCGATATAGGCACTCTTTTTAAAATTTACATTCCTGTCAAATAATACGCGCAAAAAATAGATCTTTTAAATTTTTGCATCAAATTTCTTAATATACTAAAAGTTTATATATACAAAAATGCAATTGTATATTTATGTAAAGCTTTTTGTGTACACAAATAACCATAAAAAAAGACTGAACACACAAAATGATCGTACAAGAACTAAAAAAAGAATTTAAAAACTCTTTGAGCGATTCCTTACGAGAGTTATATGGGGATATTTATATTCACAATATGAAAACGATATTTACTAAAATATTCATGTCTGCGGAATTATGTTCACATTATATTGAAAATCCCGATAATGATTCAGAAATACTAAATTTGTTCGAAGTTATTAACGAACAAATCAAGAGAGGACATCAACTCTTTAAGACGAAACAAAAAATAGAAAAAATTAAAAATATCAAGTTTGATGGAAAGATAATAAAATTAAACAAAGTATTAGATAATGTAAAGGATTTTATTATTAAAGCATACAAGCTTGATAATGTTTCAATTAAAATTGAAAATACGGTCAATAATATCGAATTCCATTCAGAAGAGCTATTAAAAATTGTATTTGAAAACATCTTGATAAACGCGATAAAATATAACGATAAGAATAAGATAAAAATTGATGTAAAAATATCTAATGATAGATGTGACAATCTTGAATATACAAAAATAGAATTTATAGATAATGGAATTGGCGTACCTGATTCTAAAAAGGATGCTATTTTTATGAGGAATTCTAAGGATAAAGGCGGTAAGGGAATGGGATTAGGATTATCTCTCGTTAAAGAAATCGTCGAAAATCTTAAAGGTAAAATAATGGTTCGGGATAGGAATCTCGGAGACTATTCTCATGGTAGCAATTTTATGGTATTTCTTCCTAAAATTAAGGAATTATCCTGAATTTTTAAAACTATTACTAATAACAACTATCTTTTAAAATATTTTATGATTAATACTCTTAATAGATTTTAAAATTTCGTTTTTGAATCATCTTGACAGTAAGCGAAACGCAGAAAAAGATAGAACGCTTGAAAAAGAAAAACGATGTAACCATCTTAGCCCATTATTATCAACCCATAGAAATTCAACAAGTGGCCGATTATTTGGGGGATTCTTTGGGATTATCTCGAATTGCTAAAGAAAAAGTTTCTAGCGAAATTATAGTGTTTGCGGGAGTAAAATTTATGGCAGAAACCGCATCTATATTAAATCAAGATAAACGCGTTTTAATTTCTCATCCAGAATCTCTTTGTCCAATGGCGGCATACCTTGACGCTGAAATGGTAAAATCCTACAGAAAGAAATACCCTAACTCCCAAGTAATAACCTATGTTAACAGTACTGCTTCAGTAAAGGCCGAATCTGATATTTGTTGCACTTCTTCAAATGCGGTTAAGATTGTAAAAAAAGCACATGAAAGAGATCCTTCGAAAACGATCCTATTTGGTCCTGACGCAAACCTCGCTGATTTTGTAGAACAAGAAAGTGAGATAAACCTGATAAAAATGCCCGAAAATGGTAACTGCATAGTTCATTCGCAAGTTATAAAAGAAGATTTGCTCCGGGCAAAACAAGAACATCCCAACGCAATGATTTTAGTCCATCCTGAATGTGTAAGAAATGTTAGAGAAATGGCAGATATCGTCGGTTCTACCGCTCAAATGTATAATTTCGTCAAGGAAAGCCCTAAAAAAGTAAATGAATTTATCATTGGAACGGAAATAGGGTTATTAGAACGAATGATGGAGGACATACCGGAAAAAAAATATTATTTAGCTAGTGATAAACTTGTATGCTATAATATGAAAAAACATTCAATCGAAATGCTCGAATATGTCTTAAACAATCTTGACGATGTTAGCTTCGAAGTGAAAGTACCTAAAGAAGTGGCTAAACGGGCTATCGTCCCATTAGATCGGATGCTTGAATATTCTTGAAGTCCCTATTTAAGAATATTATGCGATTAAATCACTCAATAAACTTGAATAATAATTATAATAATGTTTATATATCCTCTCCACAAATAGGGCATTTTAACCAACTCGATTCGCATTGATATTCACATTTAGGACATTTAACAAGAGAGTCTTTTTTACTTTCAACAATAATTTCCTTATATTCAGCAAATTTTTCGCTTGCTTTATCGTGATCTTTTATTAGAATTGACGATTCAAATGAATTTTCGCACCTTGGACATGTGTTTGAGATTAAATCTATTTTTGATATGGTCTTTCCGCAATTGGGACAAAAACCAGATATTGTAGGTGTTTCTGTAAAACCACTTTCCTTAGTTTCTGTTATTGATATTAAGTTGAGATCTTCCCAATCCTCAGATCCTTCAGCAATTTTGATAAGTGCATTTTTCCCTTCTTTTGATTGAGTCATTTTTTTTGATTGAATTATGAAATCCATGAGGAATGTGTTTGAAACGCCCATATCTTTTGCAGTTTTAACAAATAATTTTTGAACCATCATTTCAAATTCATCACTTATTGCATCCCAGATCAAGCCCATATCTTTTAATTTTCCAACGATCTCCTCAGATATGGCGTCTAAATCGTAGATATCCCTATTACTAATGATATTACGGTGAATGATGCCCTCAATAACGGCATCTCTAATTAGCGCCATTACTGTCGTCCCAAGCAAGTCTTCTTCGTGAAAGAAAAAAGCATCCTCACTTCCTTCTTTTTCCCTGTTAAACATGTAGAAACCCAATTGATGTGTCATGATCTTATCGATAAAATAGTCGATTTTATACGGTTTTAGCTTGAAGAATTCTATGAATTCTGATTTATTTAATTTATATCCAGAAAAATTTTCTTTTTTTTGTCGATCCTGAACTTTTTCGCCTATATTCCAATATTTTTCAGCAAATACCCCTTGCCCCAGAATTGAATTAAAGAATATATAAAAGAGAGTGTAGTAAAGGTCATGATTTTGTTCTATTAAAAAGAACCTATCTCCGATTTTTACAATGATATGAATTATTTGAAAGTACAATGTCTCTGGAATGCCAATATCCCTGTAAAATTCGATTAAATTTGTTAAACGCGACAAATTTTCGTTAAGCGTGTTAATATAAAATAAATCCTCACTTTCTATGGCGGATTTTTCTTCAATTAGCCTCAAGCCTCGATTTGTAATGAAATATCGGGGTTCATTGATTTTTCCCTTAGAAAATATTTTTTTCTCGATGTTTTTTTGTCCGATATTCAATTTAATGTACTTTGATACGGTTGAACGACTAATTTCGCAATGACGCTCCAAATCTGTAAACTTTTGAGGCCCCAGATATTTTAAAACGAGTAAGATCTTCTCACTATTGTCCTTCTCTTTCATTAATTCTCGTATTTTCTTCTTAAAATCGCTATTTATTGACGAAGTAGTCATAATGTATATATAGTTATTTTATATTATAAACTTATACTCTAGTTCGAATTGATTATTTAAAGCAAACATCATACCAAAGAATTATTGAGTGGTATTTATCAAATTAAATTCCTTTATTCCATATTAGACATGTTAAAATATGTTTTTGAAATAAATAATGAACCCAAATAAAGACTAAAATGACAATTAATAATGTGAATTTGTTAGAGAAGCTCAATGATATGGAGAAAAGGCTAACGGATTTGGAACGCCGGATCGCATCAATTGAAAGAATGATTCGAGGAAGACCTCCCTTTCCTGGACCTCCCGAACCCTTCAAATTCTAGAAGAAAAAGCATTTTAAAGCAAATGCACTATGGTACGAGAAATCGTACGACAATCCTTAATTAGGAATTTTATCATTCTTTTAATATACACAAACATAATTTTTATGAGAATGTGATAAAGCATGACACAATATCGATTTAGGTTAACTGGAGTCCCTCCTGATCAAGCAATCAAGTTAATTGAAGTAGATCCAAATCACTCCATAGCAGAAATAAAGAAAGACGTCCAAAAGCAATACAAGCTGAATCCAATCTTAGCCATACAATTTATTTTTAAGGGGAAAGTATTACCAGACACATTGAAATTCGCAAAAATTGGAATTCATCCTAAAAAGGACGTCATAACGGTAATGGCTACACAAGCTGGCGGTAGCTAAAAGATTAAAAAATTTTTTTAAATCTTTTCTTTTTATTTTTTAAAATTATTATCTGATTTGAAAAGCTAGAAATCATTAATTATGATTATAAATTTTATAGATAAATTTTAATTAAAATCGCATATTGCCTATTAACATCGTCATTTAAGACTATTTAATGCATTAAAGGAGATCAAGATATCCGAAATTTTAAGCAATCAAAAAAGCGAAGAATTTACAAAATTTGATCTAAGGCTCTTTATTAAGAAAAACAATCATTACATTGGATTATTACTTATAGTTATTATCGCCTTTATACTATTTATGATTTCTCTTACAACATTTCCAATATCCTATGGTCCCGATGGACCGTTTTATGACATACAAGTTCGACACATTCTTCAATCGGGGGTTCCGGATAGTGACGATGCTCCTCTCGTGTATTATTATCTTGCTCCCTTCGTAGTATTAACTACTTTTTTTTCTGGAGATCCGTATATAGGTTCTTTTTTAGGAATTAAAATTGGAATGGCTTTAATATCTTCTTTAATGGCAATTCCCACTTTTTTCTTAACGGAGACATTTACAAAAAAAGTCAATATTGAAAGTAAGATCCCCGCTTTCTTATCTGCGATTTTAATTACTTTAAATGTATATGTATTTCGAATGGTCGAAGATTTCATGCAAAACCTTGCAGGAATTTTTTTCGTGCTCTGCTATTTGTATTTCAGCGTGAGATGGTTTGAAGACATTCGGAAATGGAGGAAATACGGTGTTTTGTCGATTTTATCTTTGGTCTGTGCCATATTCACGCATGTCTATACTGCGGGCTTAGTCATAGTGTTGTTTCCCGCATTGTACTTCTTTAATTTGATTTTTCGATGGTTCAAGACCCGTTCAATACCTAAATTAGAATTAATAATATTATTGTTATTAATAGTAGTTGGACTTGCTGGATTCTTTATTCTTATTAATTTTTTCCCTGATGCCCAGTTAGAACGCATTTTAAATTTTGCAAGTTCCTTGCTTTCCTTGTCCTCTTCTAGTAAATTTCCTGTTCTTCAAGCAATATTAGTATTCGTGACATTTCCATTCATCGTTGGATTGCTAGCGATACTCCATTATCTTTATAATGGACTTAAAAAAAAAGCGAGGATGGAGGATAATACAATAAGGAAAGAAACCTTCTTAGCATTTCAATACCTCACGCTATTTGTTCTATTAATCGTTTTGATATTATTACCCACAAAATGGGTTGATCGATTTTTACTCTTAGCCTTCTTACCCTTAGGACTCATAATCCCGCTTGGAATAAAATATGTTGATCAGTTTCTCTTAAAAAAATACAAGTCCGATCGAACAAATATGAGAAAAGGAATCATTGCGTTCCTTGCGATTTTTTGCGTTATATCTAATATGATAACCACGATATCCATCTTTCCTAAAATGGGGCCCTTTATTTCCGAGAATGAATATACTGGATTGAGAGAAATACGCTCCAAATTCATTGAAAACGGCTCAGTAGATCAGACGGGGGTAATATTCATTCCGGATTATCATTTGGGATATTGGGTGGAATTCATACTTGAAATGGAATATTTTACTGGTGATGTTAACGCAAATTCTGCTGAATTTTTGGGACGCCCCATATATGGAATTTTCTTCAGGGATCTGAACGATCCCTTCGATTCTCAATACAATTATCAATGGTTCCCCTTGCTTCCGTATGGCATTCCTCGAATTAAACAATCGGGACCTCCTGAGCTTGTCCCAGGTGTTAAAATCTATGTTTCTGACGCTTTAGTATTAACATTATTATATTCCGCCAACGGTACAAGGATGTTTTAGATGTTTTTAATCGTTATTATTTTATTAATTAACGATTTATGCACTGTGTCGCAGAGTGCTTTGCAAGATCAAAATCTTTAAATATCCAGTTCACTTATTGATCCATAAGCAAAGCACTTTGCGAAGCAAAGTTGAAGCTATCAGAGGTAAAAATAAAATGTTATTAAAACGAAATAGAAAAGGAATGGAAATGATGTTAGGTATGGTTTTAATTTGCCTATCTTTCAGTTTTTTTTTAGAAAAAATAGGTTCAAACATTTCTATAATTGATTTTATTATTGGGATATTGACTGGCCTATCTTTCACATTAAGCGTTGCGTATCTAATCAGATCGGTTTCTCTTACTCCAAATGAGGTGCAATAATAACGACGACGACAAATTATGCAATTAAAACTACGGACTTGACTAAAAGTTTTGGAAAAAATATTGCTGTTAATAAGCTAAATTTAAACATAGCTTATGGTAAGACATATGGTCTTTTGGGGCCTAATGGGGCGGGGAAAACGACTACTGTCCGAATGCTAAACGCAATAATATCTTCTAGCTCTGGTGAGGCGTATATCAATGGATATGATGTTAGAAGTAACAATAAGGAAGTAAAAATGACCTGTGGATTTTTACCCGAAACACCGGGATTATACTCGAAACTCACGGCAAAAGAATTCCTTGAATTCATTGGAGAGCTTTATTATATTCCAAAAAATGTGATTAAATCGCGAGTGGAAGATTTATTAAAAGTATTTGACTTAGAAGAAAGAGAGAATGACTTGCTTGAAGGATATTCGAGAGGGATGAAACAAAAAATATGCTTGTGTGCAGCCTTAATTCAAGATCCTAAGATAATTTTCTTAGACGAACCCACATCAAACCTCGATCCTGCTAGTGCAAAAGTTGTAAAAGATATGATAAGAGAGTTAGCAAAAAAAGCCGATAAGACTATTTTTATATGCACGCATATGCTTGATACCGCAGAAGAACTCTGCGATGCTATTGGAATCATAGATAAGGGAGAACTTCGCGTCCAAGGAACTCCTCAAGAAATAATTAAATCTACAGGGACCGACGACTTAGAACAGGCCTATTTAAAATTAATGGGTGTAACTAAACTAGATGATTTGCTTTCTTGGAGAAATGGAAACTCTAGTGAAATTGATACTAGTAAAAAAAAGAAAAAAAAAAAGAAAAAATGAGGAGAAAAAATGACTAAAAATCTTCTTGAATTCGAATATGATTTAGAGGAAGATACCAATAAAATATCGAAATCTATCGATCAAATCAACCTTAATAAGAAATTATGGACTAAAATCGCAAAATGTGAAATAATGCTCAGGACTTCAGGCTTCAGAAAACATAGATCTTTATTCTTTATTGTTATATTTTCAATTTTAGGTGCGTGGGCGTTCATTTTAGCTCCTATATTATTTGACTATTTAATGCCACAGGTAATGATGATAGAAGGAATAGCTGAAATATATCTTATAGCTATTGGAAGCATAATTGAGTCGCTCTTGATGATGTTTTTCTTGATCCTATTGATTTATCCCTTGAATGTTGTATATAGAAAGACAGAAGCAGGCTTCAAGGAGATTATTCTTGCGGCGCCTATTTCGGAATCAGATGTGTTCCTTGGTGAATATGTCGGGAAATTACCGATTTATATGGGAGCAATCTTATTATTTGTTCCCATAATAATTGGTTTAATCAATCCAATAATAGATTTGAATCTAATACAATATTTAGTAATCTATGGATGCGTTTTTGGTCTCGCAGTTTTTGGAAACTTAATAGGAACCGTTCTAGCGTCTTTAATTGAAAGAAAAATTGCTAAAAGCGAGAAAGCCAGGGACCTCGGAAAAGCGCTTATTATGATACTTACAATTATAATGGTTGTAATGATGTATTCACTCATGTTCTTCCTTGATTTCTTGATGTCAAATCCCGAACTAAAAAATTGGTTGATGTTTTATCCGTCGATGTGGTATTCAAATATTATACTCTATATAATCGAGCCCTCCCTCATTAACACATATGTGCTAAATATATGGTGGAGCGCTGCTATAGCCGTATCATTACCGCCGTTATTGTTATATCTGTCTTATAAAAAAGCCAGTTCATTTTATTCTTTAGAAGCTTCAGATAGCAAGGGTCAAACGGTTGTATTAAAAGAAAATGTGTTTTATCGTTTCGTAAGAAAATTAACTGGAAAAAAATGGGGGGCACTCGTGGCCATGCAATTTAAACGATTGTTGAGAAATAAAAGCAATATCGCCCGTATAGCGTATTGCCTTGGAATATTAGGATTTTTAACTTGGATGATGTCAATAACGATAGACGACTATTCTGGAGTAAGGTTTGCACTCGTGATGAACGTGGCAATGGCTGGAATGTTAATTAGCATGTTGATTGGCCATTTAATCTTCATGGGTTCTAAAGATATATTATGGATTTACAAGAGATCTCCAAGAGGTATTGGTAGCCTCGTTTATTCGTTCGTACTTGCTTTATTCGTGTTTTGTTGCTTTATCGTGATTCCAATGACTGTGATAAGCACGATTATCTATGGTTTAGAAGTTATAGATATCGTTTTTTATAGCATATCGTTCTTGATCTATACTACGATCTCGTTATTCCAAGCAATCGGAATTCAAGGTCTTAATCCTGCTTTTGAAGAAAAAGACAAGAATATGCAAGCAAATATGATGATCTCGTCACTACTTCAAATGCTTCCGCTTATGACGATGATAATACTATTGATTACGCTTGAAATCTCCTTATCGGTAGAAATTGAAGCACCACTATTAATGGGGTATGTATTTCTCGTAAATCTAGCGTTTACTATTCCAATTTTTATTAGCGGGATGAAAAAACTCAATAGAATCGAATAGATATCGATATCTATTATTTTTTTATTTAAATTTAACAATAAACTATTAACGATGTGAAATAAATTACTAAATATCATAGATTTAGACGAAGATTTAAAAAATATTGAAAAAAAGACTTTAAGATTATTTTTTGAAGATGGATTAATGGATATATATGTTTCTTTCGTGTATTTTGGGATTAGTTTATCTCTACTTTTAAGTGAAATCCTTGATCTAATCGCTCTTTTTCCAATGGTACTTTTTATTTTTATAGGACTTATAATTTTAATTTTGGGTAAGCGCGTGATAACGATTCCAAGAATTGGACTCGTGCGGTTTGGAATAAAACGAAAAATAAAGAAAATAGGTTTTATACTTCTTTTATTATTACCTGTTATCTTTTTAATGTTTATAAATATAGTATTGAGATTTTTTCCTATTGATGTTATTTTTTCAGCAGTAATTCTTGGTATTGCTTACGCAATACCTTTTATTGGATATTCTTATTTAACAAAGTTAAAACGATATTATTATTATAGTATAATAATAGGGATTGGTTTTTTTATGTATAGCATGTTTATTAATAATACGGGTACCTTTCTTTACGGACCGTTAGTTATAATATTTGTATCAAGTACCATTTTTATAATTGGATTGAGAACCATTTCTCATTTTATTAAAAATTTTCCAAAAACCAAAAAAGAGGAATAAAATAAATAGTTTTAAATGAAGTCAAACAAAATTAGAACTATTAATCAATAATTAGGTGTAATTTTAATGGCTTTCGACGATGATTTAAAAAATATAGAAAAAAAAATGTATCTCTCTTTTTGCGAAGATGGAATATTTGACATTTATTTTGGAATTTTATATATCGGATTCGGATTGTCGCTAATTATATCTGAACTCTCTTTTATATTAAATTATTTGATGTTAGCTTTGATTATATCCATTGATATTGCAATTCTATTTATTGGAAAACGGAAGATAACCGTTCCAAGGATTGGTTTGGTAAGAATCGGGAAAAAGCGAAAGATCCAGAAGAAACAACTGGTTATTGCGATTTTTATCTTGTTATTCACTACTACATTTCTTCTTTTTCTTTTTGCAGAATTTATTCCAGATTATGTCTTAGCATTAGTTATTGGGATCTGTTTTTCGTTACCAATGTTTCTCGCCGCATTTTTAACAAAAGTAACGCGATATTATTTTTTTGGAATTCTCACTTGTATTATTTTTTTTATAGACGAATTACTGATATTTACTACAAATATTTATCTATATGGTTCGATTGTCGTTTTTATTGGTTCAAGCGTTATTTTAACCATTGGAATTATTCTTTTGATAAAATTCGTAAATAAATATCCTGTTTCAAGTTGTTAAATTATCTAATTAAAAGATAGAGTACAAAAAATGACAGAAAACATAGATCTTAAGAAACTTGAAAAAAGAGCTTACAGGTCCACTTTTCAGGACGGAATTTGGGACATTTACATTGGAATGTTAATAATGGTGATGGGTTTATACGATCTCGATCCAATTTTTGGATTACCTGATATTCCAGGAAAATTTATCATACCACTTTTTTTTACTGTATTTGCTGTTATATTTTTAACCGTTGGAAAAAAACGCATTACTGTCCCTCGAATGGGACTCGTTAAATTTGGTCCAAAAAGAAAAGCTGCAAAAAAAAAATTAATGGTATTTTTGATCTCAATGTTTTTTCTTAATATTGTCCTTTTAATCGTTCCATTCACGGGTTTATTAAATAATTTGAAAATAGATGCATATTTTTTTGCCTTGGGAGTAGGTCTATTCATTGCAGTACCCTTTAGTGTGGTAGCTTATTTTCTAGACTTTAGGCGATTGTATATCTACGCAATTATCTTCCTACCAAGCTTTTTATTTATAGAATTTCTCTATCCTTTTTTAGGAAATTACGCTTCTCTTTCTGTCTTTTTAACTATTGGAGGAAGTATTGTAGCGGTAGGTTTGAGATTTTTAATTAAATTTTTGAAAAATTATCGAATTCCAAAAGAGGGGGCGGATAACGAGCGCTAAAGAAGAAAAAGAAGATCTTGATCTCCCTATTTTGGACGAATCTGATAAATTCATACATGAAACTGCCCGTTTGCTTATCATGTCTTGTCTTTATGTAGTAGAAGAGGAAGATTTTATATTTCTGAAAAACCAGACAGGTCTTAGCGATGGTAATTTATCTTCTCATTTAAGTAAACTTGAAGAACGAAAATTCATCACTATTAAGAAAGAATTCATAGGGAAAAAACCCCATACGATGCTGAAATTAACGAAGGAAGGAATAAATGCTTTTGAAGCTTATCGAAAAAAAATGCGAAAATTTTATATGAAAGAAAATCGTAAACGCTAACCGATTAGATGTGTTAAAGAGAAATTGCTTCATTTAGAATTTGATTTGAATCCATTCCTTATTAAGTAATTATTGAATTTCTTTATAATCTATTTATAATCCTATTAAAATAGAATTAAAGAAGATTATTTTTCTTTGAAAATCGCTTTCTCCGAATTTATTGCGTGCTTTGTAACGAGTTCAAAAGGTAAGTCTATATTTAACCCTAGTTTTGATGAAGTTTTCACGTAATCTATCATTCCAAGCCTTTTTTGTAATTTCGTTGCGTATAAATCACCCACCATGGAAAATTCTTCTAAATCATATTTTGAGGCAACAAGAATGACGGGAAAGTCGTCATACATTTTTTTAATGAGTGTCATCCATTTTTCAATATTAACAAAACTTTTCATATTTGTAATGTCGAAAAGAATCAATGCGCCGTGAGCTCCCTTGAAATAATCCTCAATCATGAATCGAAACCGTTCTTGCCCTGTAACATCCCAGATCATTAATTGACAGGGTTGCGAATCGATCTCAATCTCCTTTGTCAAGACTTCGATTCCAATCGTCATGGTCATCGTGTCAATGAACTTTCCCTTCACGAATCTATGCAACAATGTTGTTTTACCAACACCACCGTCGCCGAGAATTAGGATCTTGAGAACAGGTTTCATCATGGGTTAATGCCAGTAGTTCCTTATTAAATATTTAATAATTTTTATCCACTTTAGTTAATACCAATTTAGGATGGTTTTAGAATTTTCTTAATTAATAAAATCAAATTTATTTAATATATGCAATTGGAATGAAATTGAAGATAGTTTAACAATGATTAATTTTGTTTGTCACCTAATTAATGTACACAATAGGTTTTAAATGAAATAGATGATATTTAACTCACAGCATAGATTGAACTAAAAAGGATTTATAATGAAAGCTATAATTACGGTAATTGGAATGGATAAACCAGGAATAGTGGCTGCTGTGTCTACAACATTAGCAGAATGTAATGTTAATATCACCGATATCTCCCAGTATTACGCCGGTGAATTTTTTACAATGATAATGGTGGTTGATTTTACAACGAGCGAATCCACGCTTAAAAAAGTTGCCGATCGTTTAAAAACTACGGGTGAACAAATAGGAATGTTCATTTCGATACAACACGAAGATATTTTTAGGGCCATGCACCGAATCTAAATCTAAGAGCAAATATAAATAAAAAAGGGGAATATTTAATGTCGTTTACTATAGAGGAAATTTTGGAAACCAAGCGCATGATATCGGAACAAGGATTAGATGTGCGAACAATAACCCTAGGAATTAATTTATTAGATTGTATAGATAATTCTCTTGAAAAAATGCAAAATAATATCGAACACAAAATAATTTCCATCGCTCAGGATTTATCAAGTGTTGCAACTTCAATTGAGGAAGATTATGGCATTCCAATTATTAACAGAAGGATAACAATAACGCCCGTGTCTTTACTTTTAGGGAGTCTTAATGCGATCCAAGCCATTCCCTTATCAAGCATTCAGTCTTTTAATGATCCTTTATTTGATGGCGAAGATTCCGAAAATCTACTAGTTTCAAAAGAAGCAATTTCTTCGTGCCTTTCAATTGCCCAAACGCTTGATTCTGCCGCAAAACAAGTAAATGTTGATTTTCTCGGAGGATTTTCAGCCTTGGTCCACAAGGGATTTACACGATCAGATTTATGCCTCATCCAAAGCTTGCCAGTCGTTCTTTCAAAGACGGAAAGAGTTTGCAGCTCGATTAACATTGCATCTACTAAATCTGGAATGAACATGAACGCAGTTAGAATAATGGGTCATAAAATCCACGAAATTGCAGAAATGTCGAAAAATGAGAATTCAATTGGGTGTGCAAAACTCGTAGTATTCTCAAACGCAGTAGAAGATAATCCATTTATGGCGGGTGGTTTTCATGGAATAGGAGAATCTGAATGTTGTATAAATGTTGGTGTTTCAGGACCTGGCGTTATAAGAAACTTAGTACAAAATCAACAACATTTAGATTTCGAATCGCTCGCAGAAGTTATTAAAAAGACCTCTTTTAAAATAACTAGAATGGGGCAACTTGTAGCCCAACAAGCCGCTAAGCGCTTAAAAATCCCATTTGGAATTGTAGATGTCTCACTTGCTCCTACCACGAGACCCTACGATAGCGTTGCGGGTATTTTAGAGGAAATGGGCATTGAAACCACTGGAGGCCCTGGAACCACCGCAGCGCTTGCTCTACTCACTGACGCTGTCAAGAAGGGTGGTTTAATGGCATCATCATATGTTGGGGGGATGTCAGGGGCGTTCATACCTGTTAGCGAGGATTATCAAATGACTGAGGCTGCGAGAAAAAAAGTACTTACTATCGAAAAACTTGAAGCAATGACTTCGGTTTGTTCAGTAGGACTTGACATGATTTGCATTCCTGGAACGACTCCGCCCTCATCAATATCTGGTATTATCGCAGACGAAGCTGCTATAGGGATGATTAACAATAAAACAACAGGAGTTCGGATCATTCCCGTTATAGGAAAGGATGTGGGCGATGAAATAGAATTTGGAGGTCTTTTAGGTAATTCCGTCGTGATGCCAGTAAAAAACAGTTCCTGCGAAGCTTTCATCAAAAGAAAAGGTAGAATACCCGCTCCAGTACATTCCCAGAGAAATTAATTAGAACCCTTTATTTTCTTCTCTTTATTTCATATGAGTAATAAACTTATTACTCTCTTTTATTTCCAATAGTAAAAAATAATGAGTAGAGAATAAAAAATTATGCAATATCTTACTTTTTTCTTTTTTAATTAAAATATATAAAAATGAGCTCTATAAAGTAGCTTAAAGTGCTTTAAATTTTTTAAACTTATTATAACTCCTTCGGGGCTTGAATAGAAAATATAATAAGTAGGCATATTTTTAAAATACATAAAGAAAAGAT